>DATJEA010000603.1:0-5672 GCA_035497095.1 Acetobacteraceae bacterium
CAGGCCGGGGTCGCGGATGCCGTGGGTGCCGCCGTAGCGGGCGATCTGGTCGGCGTGGATGGCGAGGGCCTCGATGGGGGTGAGGTAATCGGTCATTCAGCCAGCTTTTTGTACAGGCTGCCGACGGGTTCGTGGCTGGCCTGGTAGGCGGCCATGACGCTGGCGCGGGGCTTGGCGTGTTTGCGTTTTTCGAGCAGGTCGGAGAGCGCCTCGTCGACCAGGGCCTGAAGCTGGCGGCCTTCGGTTTGGGCGAGGCTGCGCACGGCGGAGAGCAGGTCGGCGTCGACCTGGGTGGCGAATTTCTCGCGCGGTGGGGCGGGCATGGCGGGTCTCCGTTGGGCTTTTCGGCGTTATCATGATGGATCATGATATGTCATGATGGCTGGCGCAAGGCTTTCCAGCGGCGCGCGCGCGGTGTAACTCGGCGCGGCATGCTCGACAGGACCCCATGCTCGACAGGACCCAGTGATGACCGCCGAATTTCGTGCCGGCCAGTTGCAGCCGGAGGTTGGCTCGCCGTTGATTCTCGCTTTGCCGAAGGGGCGCATTCTGGCCGAGTGCGCGCCGTTGCTGCATCGGGCGGGGATTTATCCGCATCCGGATTATGCCGATGAGGGCAGCCGGAGTTTGCGATTTCCGACCGAGGAGCCGGGGCTGGATGTGGTGCGGGTGCGCAGTTTCGACGTGGCGACGTTTGTCGCGTTCGGGGCGGCGCAGGTGGGGATTTGCGGCGCCGATGTGTTGATGGAGTTCGATTATCCGGAGATCTATGCGCCGCTCGATCTGGGCATCGGTGGGTGCCGGGTGTCGGTGGCGGAGCCGGTGGCGACGGCGGGGTGCGATGATCCGCGCACCTGGTCGCGGGTGCGGGTGGCGACGAAGTATCCGAACATCGCGCGGCGGCATTACGCGGCGCGCGGCGTGCATGCCGATGTGGTGCATCTGAACGGGGCGATGGAGCTGGCGCCGGGGCTGGGGCTGGCGCGGCTGATCGTCGACCTGGTGGCGACCGGCTCGACGTTGAAGGCGAACGGGCTGGTGGAGACCGAGGTGATCGCGCAGGTGACCAGCCGGCTGATCGTCAACCGCACGGCGTTGAAGACCAGGCCGGAGGAGGTGGGGGCGCTGATCGCGCGGTTCCGGGCGGCGATGGTTGGGGTGGCGGCGTGAAGCGGCTGTCGACGCGCGAGACGGGGTTCGAGGCGGCGTTTGTGGCGCTGCTGGAGCAGGCGCGGGAGACGACGGCGCGGGTGGATGGGGTGGTGGCGGAGATCATCGCGGCGGTGCGGGCGCGCGGCGATGCGGCGCTGTGCGAGTATACCTCGCGGTTCGATCGGTTTGCGTTGGAACCGGGGCGGATCGCGGTGACGGCGGCGGAGATCGATGCGGCAGTGGCGGCGGTGCCGGCGGCGTTGATGGCGGCGCTGGAGCTGGCGGCGGGAAGGATCGAGGCGTTTCATAAGTTGCAGATGCCGGCGGATATTCGGACTACGGATGCGGCGGGGCTGACGCTGGGGATGCGCTGGGGGGCGCTGGATGCGGTGGGGCTGTATGTGCCGGGGGGGAAGGCGGCGTATCCGTCCTCGGTGCTGATGAACGCGCTGCCGGCGCGGGTGGCGGGGGTGGCGCGGATTGCGATGTGCGTGCCGACTCCGGACGGGGTGCTGAATCCGCTGGTGCTGGCGGCGGCGCGGCGGGCGGGGGTGTCCGAGGTGTATCGGGTGGGGGGCGCGCAGGCGGTGGCCGCACTGGCCTGGGGAACGGCCGCGATCGCGCCGGTGGATCGGATCGTCGGGCCGGGCAACGCCTATGTCGCGGAGGCGAAGCGGCAGGTGTTCGGGCGGGTGGGGATCGATAATATCGCGGGGCCGTCCGAGGTGGTGGTGGTGGCGGATGCGGGCAATGATCCGCGGCAGGTGGCGGTCGACCTGCTGGCGCAGGCCGAGCATGACGAGTCGGCGCAGGCGATTCTGATCACCGATGATGCGGGGTTTGGCGAGGCGGTGGCGGCGGCGGTGGCAGCCGAGTTGCCGAGCCTGGCGCGGGCGGCGATCGCCGGCGCCTCGTGGCAGGCGCATGGCGCGGTGGTGGTGGTGCGGGACTGGGGCGAGGCGGTGGCGCTGGTGGATCGGCTGGCGCCGGAGCATCTGCAGGTGATGCTGCCGGATGCCGCCGGGTTCTTCGCGCGGGTGCGACATGCCGGGGCGGCGTTCCTCGGGCGGTTCACGCCGGAGGCGGTGGGGGATTACGTCGCCGGGCCGAACCATGTGCTGCCGACCGGGCGGACGGCGCGGTTTGCGTCCGGGCTGTCGGTGTATGATTTCCTCAAGCGGACCACCTGGGTGCAGGCGGATGAAGCCGGGCTGGCGGCGGTGGGGCCGGCAGCGGTGGCGCTGGCCGAGGCCGAGGGCTTGCAGGCGCATGCCCGCAGCGTAGCCCTGCGTCTGGGTCAGGGCCGGGGGTAGGCCGGCTTTGCTTGACGTTCGGGTGTTCGGACATCATGTTGCGGCCCAACCCTATGACTGACAAAGAGGCCTGATGTCCAAGGAAGACATGATCGAGTTCAGCGGCACGGTGATGGAGTTGCTGCCCAACGCCATGTTTCGCGTGAAGCTGGACAACGAGCACTCCATACTGGCGCATACCAGCGGCAAGATGCGCAAGAACCGCATCCGCGTGCTGGCGGGCGACCGGGTGAATGTCGAGATGACCCCGTACGACTTGACGAAGGGTCGGATTACGTTTCGATTCAAGTAGAGCCTATCGTGACGGGCGGGCTGGTGCTGGCGTCGGCGAGCCCGCGCCGGCTGGCGTTGCTGGCGCAGATCGGCGTGGTGCCGGCGGCGGTGATCGCGCCGCGGATCGACGAAACCCCTGCGAAGACCGAGTTGCCGCGGATGCTGGCGCTGCGGCTGGCGCGCGCCAAGGCGGCGGCGGTGACGGCGGACGGCTATGTGCTGGCGGCCGACACCGTGGTCGCCTGCGGCCGGCGGGTGCTGCCGAAGGCGGAGGACGAGGCCGAGGCGCGGCGCTGCCTGGCGCTGCTGTCCGGGCGGCGGCACCGGGTGTTCACCGCGGTGGTGCTGCGGGCGCCGGATGGGCGCGTGGCGGAGCGGCTGGGCGAGACTGCGGTGACCTTCGCGCGGCTCACCGAGGCGCAGTTGCGGGCGTATCTGGCCAGCGGCGAGTGGCGCGGCAAGGCCGGCGGCTACGCGATACAGGGCCTGGCGGCGGCGCATATCCGGGCAGTGTCAGGCAGTTATTCCAACGTGGTGGGGCTGCCGCTGTTCGAGACGGCGCAGTTGCTGCGGGGCCTGGGTTATCTGCATCCATGACGATTCGCGCCTCCGTCAGCCCCGGCGAAATCCGGGTGGCCGTGAGCGGGGGCGGCTTGCTGATCGACTACGCGATCTGGCGGCCGGGGGCGCCGGATGGGGTGGGCGACGTGCATCGCGGCCGGATCACCGCGCATCTGCCGGCGCTGGCCGGGGCGTTTGTGGCGCTGGAGGGCGGCGCGAGCGGCTTCCTGCCGGATAGCGAGGGCGGCCGGGCGCCGGAGGGCAGCGTGCTGGCAGTGCGCGTCAGCCGGGCGGCGCAGGGCGGCAAGGGGCCACGGCTCTCGGCGCGCGAGGTGGAGGCACCGGCCGGGTCCGGCCCCCCTGCCCTGCTGCGGCGCGGGCCTGGGGCGCTGGAGCGGCTGGCGGCGCTGCATCCGGACGACGACATTCTGCTCGATGACGCGGGGCTGGCGGCGCTGTTGCGGCCAGTGCTGGGGGCCAGGATGACCGTGGTGCAGGCGGCATTCGACGAAGCGACGCTGGCCGCGGTGGACGCGCTGGCCGGGCCGGACGCGGTGCTGCCAGGTGGGGCGCGCCTGTCGGTGCATCCGACGCCGGCGCTGACCGCGATCGATCTGGACCTCGGCGCCGGGGCGGCCGGGCGGCGCGGCAAGGGGGCGGCGCATGACGCGGCCAACCGGGCGGCGATGCCGGAACTGGCGCGGCAGATCCGGCTGCGCAATCTCGGCGGCGGCATTGTGGTGGATTTCGCCGGGTTGTCGCCCAGGCGCCGGGCCGGGCTGGCGCCGGCGCTGGCCGAGGCGCTGGCCGGCGATCCGTTGCAGCCGCGCCTGCTCGGGTTCACCGCGCTGGGCTTCGCGGAAATCCTGCGGCCGCGCGTGCATCCGCCGCTGCATGAGTTGCTGGCCGGCCCGCATGCCGCCGGGCTGGCCGCATTGCGCGAGGCCGCCGCCGAGCAGGCCGCAACGCCCTCACGTGCGCTGGCATTACGCGCCGCACCCGCCGTGGTGACCGCGCTGCGCGCCGACCCGGCGGCGCTGGCGGGGCTGGCGGATCGCACCGGGCGGGTGCTTGATCTGCGCGACGATGCGCGCCTGGCGCCGCTGCACTGGGTGCTGGAGGAAACCGATGGCTGAGTCCCGCTGCCCGATCTGCCGCAAGCCTAGCGTCGCTGCGACCCGCCCGTTCTGCAGCCGCCGCTGCGCCGATATCGACCTCGGCCGCTGGTTCACCGAGAGCTACGTGATCCCCGGCCCGCCGCCGGCGCCTGACGGCAGCGACGCCGAGGAGGAATAGCGCGATGACGGGTTGATCCGCGCCGCAGCCTCGGCTATCTCCACCGCCTCGCCGGCGCATTGACTGCGCGCCGGATGCAGGCGCCCGGGTAGCTCAGTTGGTAGAGCATGCGACTGAAAATCGCAGTGTCGGTGGTTCGAATCCGCCCCCGGGCACCATCTGAGCCATTTCGCCCCCCCTCACCTTCCGCCGCCAATCGGCAGCAACGCCCCGGTGATGTAGGACGCCTGCTCCGACAGCAGCCAGAGGATGGCTTCGGCGACCTCCTCGGCGGTGCCGGCGCGGCCCATCGGCACGCCGGAGGCCATGCGGGTGGTGCGGTCGGGCATTCCGGCCTTGGCGTGGATTTCGGTCTCGATCAGCCCCGGATTGACCGCGTTGACCCGGATGCCGCGCGGCGCCAGCTCCTTGGCGGCGCCGATGGTGAAGCTGTCGACCGCGCCTTTGGATGCGGCGTAATGCACCCATTCGCCGGGGCCGCCCAGCGCCGCGGCACGCGACGAGACGTTGACCACCGCGCCGCCGGGGCCGCCATGGTCGGTCGCCATACGGGCGATCGCCTCGCGCAGCGCGAGAAAGCAGCCCTTGACGTTGATGCCCAGCACTTCGTCGAGCAGGGCGGCGGTCATATGGTCGAGCCGGGTGACCGGGCCGGTGATCCCGGCATTGTTGACCAAAGCGGTGACGCGGCCGAGTTCGCGGTCGACGGTCTCGAACAGCCGGACGGTATCGAGTTCCGAGGCGGCGTCGGCCTGCACCGCCAGCGCGATGCCGCCACGGGCGCGGATGTCCTTGACCACGCGGGCGGCATGGTCGGCGGCGCTGCGGTAGGACAGCGCGACGGCATAGCCTCGGGCGGCGGCGAGGCGGGCGGTGGCGGCGCCGATGCCCTGGCTGCCGCCGGTTACGATCATGACTGGGTGGGTGGATGGCATGGGAGGGCTCCTTGAAGGCAGGAAGTCTTCCTTGTTTGAAAACTAAGAAGCAAAAAAACTTCATCCATTGCAGTGTACGCAGACTCCTCCCCGAACGGATGAAGTTTTTTGCGCGCTTTTTTTCAAAAAAGCGCCGCTTGCT
>DATJEA010000604.1:0-3002 GCA_035497095.1 Acetobacteraceae bacterium
CGGCTGTTGGGTATGAGTGTGCCCCGTAGCCGAAGAATTGGTCATCAAGGAGGGGTTTTTGACGCCGTCGCAATATGTGCCGCATATCGATCTGCTGCTCCAGACGCTGCGCATCAACCGGGAGCGGCTGAGCAGCCGGTCGAAGATCGCGATCGACACCAAATTGCTGCGCGGCCTGCTGCAGGCGCTGGCGGCGAGCATGCCGTTCTCGGAGGAATTCTATCTGGAGAGCTACTCCGATATCGCCGAGGCGCATTCGGTTGGAAAAGTGCCGGATCTGCGCCAGCATTTTATCGAATCCGGCTATTTCGAAGGCCGGTTCGGCGCCCCTCCGGAGGTCGACGAGGCGTTCTACACCAGCATGTACAAGGATGTCGGCCAGGCGGCGCTGCGTGGCGACATCAAGTCGGGCGCCGAGCACTATTTGCGCACCGGCGCCGCCGAGGGCCGGGTGCCCAACGCCGCGCTGCGCGGTGCGATCGACAACTGGATGACGCTGCTGCGCGACGAGAGCGGGCGCGGCTGAACTGGCGCGACGCTTTCCCGCCCGCACGCCCCACATCCGGCTATATCCGCGCGATGCCGCTTCGGCTACAGCCGGCGCGGAGTGCTGGCGGTGGCGCGAAGGCGTCGGCTGGCAGGGCAACTGGCCGGAGAGGTAGGCTGCGATGAGCGACCTGATGCGCACGCACCGCGCGCTGTGCAGCGCTTTCATCAGCGACGACCTGTTCCGCCGCGGCCTCGGCGGCGGCCGCTCCGACCTTGGCACGGTGGCGCGTTATCTGGCGCTGCCGGTGCTGGAACGGCCGCTGCTGTCGGCGTATTTCGACCCGTTCTTCTACCTGCTGTCCTATCCGGACGTGCATGAAAGCGGGCTGGACCCGCTGCTGCATTTCCTCGAATTCGGCCTGGCCGAACTGCGCGCGCCGCATCCGCTGGTCGATCCGCACCATATCCTGCACAACGACCGGCTGGCGCTGGGCGAGCCGCCGGAACTGGCGCAACTGATGGATCTGCTGGACTACGATCTGGCCAGCCCCAGCCCGTATTTCGATCCGCAATTCTACCAGGAGCAACTCGGCCCCAACGCGCCGGCGCACGGCATGCTGCGGCATTTCCTTGGCCGCGGCATCTGGGACCACCGGCTGCCCAACCCGTGGCTCGACCCGATCTGGTATGCCGACCAGAACGGCGATGTGCCGGACGAGCCGTATGGCGCGCTGCGGCATTTCGTGATGTTCGGCGACGCCGAGGCGCGCGCCGCCGGCCCGCGATTCGACGGCAAGCTGTATTGGGCGCGCTATCCCGATGTCGCCGAGGCGGCGGTGCCGCCGCTGCGCCACTACCTGGCCCGCGGCCGCGACGAAGGCCGCCAGGCGGCGCAGGACACCCAACCCGATGCCGCGCTCGCCAGCCTCGATATCGGCCGGCCGCTGCCCGCCGGCCCGGAGCAGGCGCTGGCCGCCGACCAGGACATGCGCGCCCGCCTCGCCGCCGCCGGGCAGCAGGCGAAGGAGCGGGTGGAGGTTGCGCCGCCGCCGCTGTTCCATGCCGGCGACCCGGCGCGCGAGATCGCCGCACTGCATTTCCCGGCGGTGGCCAGCCCTCGCCTGTCGGTGCTGATCCCGGTGTTCAACGAGTCGCAGGTCACCGCGGAATGCCTGATGGCGCTGGCCACGACGCTGCCGGATGCGGCGACCGAGGTGGTGATCGCCGATGACTGCTCGACCGACCCGGCGATCGCGCTGCTGGCCGGGGTGGCCAACCTGGTGGTCATCCGCCAGCCGCGCAATCTCGGCTTCATCGCCAACTGCAATGCCGCCTTCGCCCGCTGCACCGGCGACTATGTGCTGCTGCTGAACAACGATGCCCAGGTGCTGCCCGGCGCACTCGCCCGCATGGTCGCGGCGCTCGACGCCGATCCCGGCCTTGGCGCGGTCGGCCCCAAGCTGCTCTACCCGAATGGCCGGCTGCAGGAAGCCGGCTGCTTCCTGAAGCCGAACGGCGAGTCCGGCATGGTCGGGCTGTTCGCCGATCCAGCCGAGGGCGGCTATTGCATGGACCGCGATGTCGCCTACTGCTCCGGCGCGGCACTGATGATTCGCCGCGCGCTGATCACCGGCGCACTGTTCGACGAGGCGTTCCGCCCGGCCTATTGCGAGGATGCCGATCTCTGCCTGCGCCTGCTCGCCGCCGGGCATCGGGTGCGCTACCTGCACGAGGCGGTGGTGGTGCATCACCTCAGCGTGTCCAGCAACCGCCAGTCGGTGGCGCGCAAGCTGCGCACCATCACCCGCAACCAGCAGACGCTGACCGAGCGGTGGGGCGGGCTGCTCGGCGAGTTGGACCGTATCCGCCCGATCGCCTTCTACCTGCCGCAGTTCCATCCGCTGCCGGAAAATGACCTGTGGTGGGGCCAGGGCTTCACCGAATGGACCAACGTCGCCAAGGCCCGCCCCAGCTATGCCGGCCACTACCAGCCGCATCTGCCGGCCGATCTCGGCTTCTATGACCTGCGCCTGGCCGAGACGCTGGAGCGCCAGGCGCGGCTGGCGGCGCGCTACGGCATCGAGGGGTTCTGCGTCTATTATTATAACTTCGGCGCCCGCCGCCTGATGTCCCGCCCGCTGGAGCTGGTGCGCGCCAACCCCGGCATCCCGTTCCACTGGTGCCTGTGCTGGGCCAATGAGAACTGGACCCGCCACTGGGACGGCGGCTCGCGCGAGATCCTGCTGGAACAGAGCTACGACGCCGGCACCATCGAGGCGATCCTGGCCGATGTGGTGGAGCAGGCCGCCGACCCGCGCTACCTGCGCGTCGCCGGCCGGCCGATCTTCCTGGTCTACCGCCCGCTGATCCTGCCCGACCTGCAGCCGGCCGATTTTTTCGCGGGCATCTGGGACACCAACGTCATCGAGGGTCGGCTGTTCGGTGTCCCGTGGTACGTGGACACACGGTTGGTCTTTTATCGGAAGGACATTCTGGCCCGTTACGGCGCCCGC
>DATJEA010000605.1:0-1929 GCA_035497095.1 Acetobacteraceae bacterium
GCCTGCCTGCGCCCGGTGCTGGACGACCTGCTGACCCGTGGCCGCGCCGCCGCCCCGCCCCGCCCCTGGCTCGGCCTCTACGCGATGGAGAATGACGGCAGCCTGGTGGTCGGCGGCCTCGCCGAACACGGCCCGGCCGCCGCGGCGGGGGTGCGGCAGGGCGATCGTATTCTGGAACTGGACGACGAGAAGGTCGGCGACCTCGCGGCGCTCTGGCGCCGGCTCTGGGCCAGCGGCCCGGCCGGCAGCCCGGTCGTGCTGCGGCTGGACCGCGACGGCAACGACGTCACCGTGCGCGTCACCTCGGCCGACCGCAGCAGCTTCCTGCGCGCGCCCCGCCTGCATTAGTGGTCCGACCCCAACACTTCCTATCCAGGCGTTGGGTGAATCGGCCCACCGAATCAATGGCTAGTGGTGCGGCCCAACGGTTCTTACCGTTGGAGTCGCAGCGCTGGCAGCCGGATGTCAGCCGATCGCGGTGCTGCCGGTCAGCGCCTCGGATGGCGCCATCGCCAGCGCGCAGTTCAGCGTGAGGCGCGGCAGCAACTGGTCGAGAAACACCGAAGCGGCGCTGCGCGCGGCGGAAGGCGCATCCGGCCGGGCCAGCAGCCGGGCGCACAGCCAGCCGGCGGTGAGCGTGCCGAGGGCGGCGAGGAACGGCGTGGCGCCGGCTTCGGCGGCGCGCGGTTCGGCTTGGCGCAGCCAGTCGGCGGCGCGGCGCAGCGCCTCGGCATGGGTGGCCAGCGCCGGCGCCTCGTCGGCCACTTCGTCGAGCAGCGCGGCGACGGCGGCGCCCTGGTCGCGCAGCAGGCCGCGCTTCAGCAGGGTCAGCGCCTGGATGCCGTTGGTGCCTTCGTAGATCGGCGTGATGCGGGCGTCGCGCAGATGCTGGGCGGCGCCGGTCTCCTCGATGAAGCCCATGCCGCCATGCACCTGCACGCCAAGATTGGCCGCCTCGACGCCGGCATCGGTGGCCCAGGCCTTCGCCACCGGAATCAGCAGATCGCCGCGCGGCCCATCGGCCAGCGCCGCGTAGAGCGTGAGCAGCCGGCCGCCGAGCGCCAGCGCGCGCATCGTCCACAGCATGCGGCGCACATCGGCGTGCTGGTCGATGGCCGCACCGCCCTGCACCCGGCCGCTGGCAAATTCGGCGGCGCGGCGAAACGCGCGCTCGGCCACCGCGACGCCCTGGGTGGCGACGCCGAGCCGGGCGGCATTCATCATCGCGAACATCGAGGCGAGGCCGCGATGGGGTGGGCCGATCATCTCGCCGAGTGCGGATCCGAACGCCATGACGCAAGTCGGGCTGGCGTGGATGCCGAGCTTGTGTTCGATCGAGACGCAGTTTGCCGCGTTTTTTGCGCCGTTTTCGAGCTGTTTTGGCACCGCGAACAGCGAAATTCCGGCCGAGCCGGGGGGTGCATCGGGCAATCTGGCCAGCACCAGGTGCAGGATGTTGTCCGCCAGGTCGTGCTCGCCATAGGTGATGAAGATCTTCTGGCCGGTGATCCGGTAGCGCTCGCCATCCGGCTCGGCGCGGGTGCGGATGCCGGCCAGGTCGGAGCCGGATTGCGGCTCGGTGAGGCACATCGTGCCGGTCCAGCGCCCCTCCACCATCGGGCGCAGCAGGCGGGCCTGCTGGTCCGGAGTGCCGTGCGTTTCCAGCAGCTTGATGGCGTCCTGGGTGAGCAGCGGGCAAAGGCCGAAGGCCATGTTGGCCGACGAGATCGGCTCGAACGCGGCCAGCGCCAGCGCCTCCGGCAGGCCCTGGCCGCCATGGGCTTCGCTGGCCGCGATGCCGACCCAGCCGCCCTCGGCATAGGCGCGGTAGGCGGCCTGAAAGCCGTCCGGCAGGGTGACGCGGCCATCGCTGAAGCGGGCGCCGGCGCGGTCGCCTGCGGCGTCCAGCGGCGCCATCACGCCCTCGGC
>DATJEA010000606.1:0-1892 GCA_035497095.1 Acetobacteraceae bacterium
GTTGCCGAGTGCGAGCCAGGTTCCGCCGCTGCCGCGATTGGCGTTGCGGAATTGCGGGTCGCCGTCGAACTCGTTGCGCTCGATGCGGATGCGCTGCCGGCTCTGCGTCGCGGTCGGCCAATAGATCGCCGCCTCGCCGAAATCGCTGATCCGGTTGCCCTCGAAGGCGACGTCCTGATACGCGCCGTCCGGAATCGCGCTGCCGCTGGCGGCGTCGAAGAACTCGATGGCGCGGGCGCCGCTGGTCTGGATGAGGTTGCGGGCGAACAGCGCCTTGTGCAGCGACGGGCCGACATAGATGCCGCGGCTCTGCATGCTGGCTTCGCTGATGGCGCCGTTGTAATAGCCGCTGCCGTCACCGTTGTCGCCGACCCACAGCCCGTTCGCCGAATATCCCCAGTCGGAAATCGCCGAAGGCGCCGGCAGCGTGCGCAGCAACTGGTTGTCGGTCACTTCCACCCACCAGCCGCCCGGCGAGGCGATCGCGGTGGCGTTGGTGTTGTTGGCATAGAACGCGCCGTAGCCGCTGCCGTAGAGCGGGGTGATCACGCCGCTGCCGACCACCGGCTCGCCGGGCGCGCTGGCGCCGCCGCCGGCGCTCTTCATCGAGCCTTCGACGCGGATATAATACTGTTCCAGATTGCGGTAATTCGGTTCCGAGCGGCGGAATACGTCGGTGATGATGTTGCCGCTGATCCGCACGCCCACCACCGGGCTGCCGCCCTGATGGGCGTTGACCGACTGCGCGACGAAGATGCCGTAGGCCATGATCCGGCGCAGCACGTTGCCGGTGATGCTGGCGACCTTGGCGCCCAGCACCTTGATGCCCTGGCTCTCGATCACCAGGTTGTTGGCGATCACCAGGCCGGAGCGCACCGGCGTCGGCGCGCTGTCGTCGGAATGGGCGCTGATCGCATCGTCGTTGGCGCCAACTATGATGTTGTCGGTGACGATGGCGTTCGACACGTCCCACAGCGCGATGCCGTCGCCGTTGCAGCGCAGCACCCGGCAGCCGCGCACCGTCACCTCGTCGGAGGCGCGGATGACGATGCCGAAGGCGCGGGCATACTGAAACTCGCAGTCCACCACCGAGATGTTGCTGCCGACCAGCGAGACCAGTTGCGCGCCGTTGCTGTGCAGCGTGTCGGCCATGCCGCGCACGGTGATGTCGCGCAGATGGAAATCGGTGAGCGGCAGGAAGGTGGCGCCGAAACTTTGCAGCACGCCGCCCGGAGTATTCGCGTTCACCACGTTGCTGAGGCCGCCGCCATAGCCGGGCACCGCGGGGGCGCCGGCGGTGTCGTCCATCAGCAGCACGGTGCGGCCATGCCCGGCGCCGCGCAGCACCACGTTCGGCAGCGCCTTGATGTAGCCGCGCGACAGGTCGATGCGCCAGGTGCCGGCCGGCAGCAGCACGGTGCCGCCATCGGGCAGTGCCGCGGCGGCGGCGATCGCGGCGTTGATCGCGCCCGCGGTATGGGTCACGCCATCGGCCACCGCACCGGGGAAGTCGAGCACGTTGAAATGGTCGGCCGCCGGTGGGCCAGAGAGATCGGCATAGCGGCCGGAGGTGGCGACATTGGCCAGCCCCGCTACATCGCTCGCGGTCAGCGCGACATAGCCGGTGCGCCCGGCCACCGCCTTCACCGGCGAGGCCTGCGCCGTGTGCTGCTGCACGAAGGCGGTGGTGGCGATGGCGTCGCTGTCGTCCTCGGCCGGCTGGGTCGGCGCGGTCGGCGTGCCGCTGAACGCGGGCGAGGCGACCGGCGCCAGATACTCGCCATCGGTGACCAGCTGGCCATCGGCGATGCGCAGGCCGGGGCCGACGCCGACCGGCTCCGGCCCGCCGGGCTGCACGCCGACGCGGCCGAGCAGCGTGTCCTGCGCCAGGG
>DATJEA010000607.1:0-4056 GCA_035497095.1 Acetobacteraceae bacterium
GGGAGAGGTCGGCGCGCAGCGCCGGGCGAGGGGTGCGATGCTTCCTCATGCGGGAATTTGCGAGCATTGCACCCCTCACCCTAGCCCTCTCCCCTGAGGGGCGAGGGGATCGCATCGCGCATGTGGCGAGATCGCGAATAACAAAAAAGGCCCGGCGGTGATGCCGGGCCTTTGTCATTTCGGTCGATATTTTCAGCGTCCTTTGACCACCGAATAGCCGGCATATTTGGCTGATGAACCCAACTGCTCCTCGATGCGGATCAACTGGTTGTATTTGGCGGTGCGGTCGCTGCGCGAGAGGCTGCCGGTTTTGATCTGGCCGCAGTTGGTGGCGACTGCCAGGTCGGCGATGGTGGCGTCTTCGGTTTCGCCGGAGCGGTGGCTCATGACGCAGGCGAAACCGGCGCGGTGGGCGAGTTCCATGGTTTCGAGCGTCTCGGTGAGCGTGCCGATCTGGTTCACTTTGATCAGGATGGCGTTGGCGCTGCGTTCGGCGATGCCGCGGCGCAGGCGCTCGGAGTTGGTGACGAACAGGTCGTCGCCGACGATGCGGATTTTGTGGCCGAGGGTTTCGGTCAGCAGTTTCCAGCCTTCCCAGTCGTCTTCGGCGCAGCCATCCTCAATCGAGGCGATCGGGTAGCGGGCGCAGAGTTCCTCCAGGTAGCGCACCTGGCCGGCGCTATCGAGGCTGCGGCCTTCGCCTTCCAGCTCGTATTTGCCGTTCTTGTAGAACTCGCTGGCGGCCGGATCGAGCGCGAAGGTGACGTCGTCGCCGGGGTGGTAGCCGGCGGTTTCGCAGGCGCGGGTGATGAAGCCGAGCGCCTCGTCGGGGGATTTCAGGTTCGGCGCGAAGCCGCCCTCGTCGCCGACATTGGTGTTGTGGCCGGCGTCGTGCAGCGCCTTTTTCAGCGCGTGAAAAATCTCCGCGCCGATTCGCACCGCCTCGGCGATGCTGCCGGCGCCGACCGGCTGGATCATGAATTCCTGGAAGTCGATCGGGTTGTCGGCATGCTGGCCGCCGTTGATGATGTTCATCATCGGCACCGGCAGGGTGCGGGCGTAGACGCCGCCGACATGGCGATAGAGCGGGATTTCCAGCTCGTTCGCCGCCGCCTTGGCGACCGCCAGCGAGACCGCCAGCGTGGCGTTGGCGCCGAGGCGGGCCTTGTTCGGCGTGCCGTCCAGCGTGATCAGCGCCTCGTCCAGCCTGATCTGGTCGTGCGGATCGCAGCCGCCCACCGTGTCGAGGATTTCACCGTGGATGTTGGCGATCGCCTGATGCACGCCCTTGCCGCCGTAGCGGGATGTGTCGCCGTCGCGCAGTTCGACCGCCTCATGCGCGCCGGTGGAGGCGCCCGAGGGCACCGCGGCGCGGCCGGTGGCGCCGCTCTCCAGCAGCGCGTCCACCTCCACGGTGGGGTTGCCGCGGCTGTCGAGAATCTCGCGGGCGATGAGATCGATGAGTGCGCTCATGGCTGGCTCCGGTCTGGTTGGGGTGGGTATCGCGCCGGGGAGGGCAGGAAGCAAGCAAGCAGCGCTTTTTTGAAAAAAAGCGCGCAAAAAACTTTATCCATTGGAGTCCGGGATCGCGGTCCGGACTCCAACGAATAAAAAGTTTTTTTGCTTCTTTTTGTTCACAAAAAGAAGACCTTTCTTACGCCTTCGCCGTCTCGCTCGACTGCAACGGCAGGTCGCGCATCACCGCGCAGACCACCAGCGCCAGCAGCGCCATCGCGGTGCAGATGCCGAATGCCAGGTGAAAGCCGCTGTCCAGCGCCGCATGGGCGGCGGTGGCGATCTGTGGTGGCAGCGCGGCGGCGTGGCCGGTTGGGTCGCGCATGGCGCCGAGGTCGATGCGCTGGGTGACGCCGGCGGCGAGCAGACCGGCGGCGAACTCGCCGGCCAGCAGGGCGCCGACCAGGGTGCTGCCGAAGGCGCCGCCCATCGAGCGCAGCAGCAGCAGCACGCCGGTGGCGGCGCCGACGTCGCGGCGTTCGGCGGCGTTCTGCACCAGCACCATCGCGGTGGGGCCGCAGGTGCCGAGGCCGGCGCCAGCGATCGCCATCGCCACCAGCACGACCCAGGTGGGTGTGGTGGCGCCGGCGACGGTCAGGATCGCGAAGCCGAGGGCGGAGACCAGCAGGCCGCCGGCCATGATGCCCTTCACCTTGCCGAAGCGGCGCGCCAGTTGGCCGGCGTTGTAGGCGCCGATGGTGCTGGTGGCGAGGAACGGCACGATCATGGTGCCGGAGCCGGCGGCGTCCAGCCCGCGGGTGAGCTGGAAGAACAGCGGCAGCAGGAAGGTGCCGCCGAGCATGCAGCCGGTGGTGAGGAAGGCGATGGCGACGCCGGCGGTGATCGCGGTGTTGGCGAACAGCCGGGGCGGCAGCAGCGGGTCGCTGGCCAGGCGCTGCTGCACCACCAGCAGGCCGAGCAGCACCAGCGCCAGCGCGCCCATGCCCAGCACCTCGGGCGACAGCCAGGGGAATTCGGTGCCGCCCCAGCTCATCAGCAGCAGGGCGGCGGTGACCGCGGCGGTCATCAGGGCGGCGCCGAGATAGTCGATCTTGGCCACGCGCCGGCGGTGTTTCAGCAGGCGCAGCGCCCGCGCGCTGAGCAGGAAGGCGGCGATGCCGAGCGGGATGTTCATCCAGAAGATCCAGCGCCAGGACAGCGCGTCGGTCATCCAGCCGCCGACGATCGGGCCGGCGATGCTGGCGACGCCCCAGGCGCCGGCCATGTAGCCCTGGTAGCGGCCACGCTCGCGCGGCGCCACCACGTCGGCGATTACCGCCTGGGCCATCGCCATCAGGCCGCCGCCGCCGATGCCTTGCAGGGCGCGGGCGGCGATCAGTTGCGGCAGGGTCTGCGCCATGCCGCACAGCGCCGAGGCGAGCATGAAGAACACGATGGAGAACATCAGCAGCGGGCGGCGGCCGTAGCTGTCGGACAGCTTGCCGTAGATGGGGGCCGCGGACGTGGAGGTGAGCAGGTAGGCCGAGACGATCCAGGCCAGGTGGCTGAAGCCCTGCACGTCGGCGGCGATCGCCGGCACCGCCGGCACCACCACGGTCTGGTCGAGTGCGGCCAGCAGGATGCACAGCATGATGCCGGTGATGACGCGGGTGATCTCCTGATGGGTGAAGGAGGGCAGCGCGTTGTCGGCGGCCTGGTGGTCGAGGGGAGGGGTGGCGTCCATCAATCCTGCGGCGTTGTGATGCGGCGCACCATGTCGTGGCGGGGCATCCGCGGCCAGCGGAAAAACCATGCACGGCGCGCGCGCCTGGGTCACGTGACCGGGAAGCGGTGGGTGATCCGGCCGGCTATCCGGCCGCCGCGCGCACCAGTTCCAGCGCCCGCGCCACCGTGGCGCGACGCACCTCGGCGCGGTCGCCGGGGAAGATATGGTGGGTGGTCACCGTCGGCCGGCCTTCCCGTGCGCAGCCGAACCAGACCAGGCCGACCGGCTTTTCCGCGCTGCCGCCGCCTGGCCCGGCGACGCCGGTGACCGAGATCGCGATTTCGGCCAGCGAACGGTTGATCAGCACGGTGTGGCCGGCGTCGGGGACATAGGCGAATTGGGTGACGCCGTTGGCGCGCAGCAGGTCGTAGAGCGGGTCCGCCCAGGCCGCCTGCCTGGTTTGCTTCGCGTCGTCGGTCATGTTGGTATTCCCCTGCTGCCGCCGGCAGTCTTGCCCGGGCTGGGCGGGATGGCAACGGGGCGGGATGGCAACGGGGCGGGTTGCCGCGACGCCGCGCGGTATGCGACGCTGCGGCACAAGGAGATGATGCGATGGGATTTCGTTTCCGCCGGAGTATCCGCCTGCTGCCGGGGGTGCGGCTGAACCTGTCCAAGGGCACCCCGTCGATCAGCGTCGGGCCGCGCGGGTTCACCACCAATATCGGCAAGCGCGGCGTGCGCAACACGATCGGCCTGCCCGGCAGCGGCCTCAGCTACACCACCCCCACCACCGGCTGGCGCGGCGCCGGCGCCGAGCGCGGGCGCAGCCCGGTCTGGCTGATCCTGCTGATCGCCGCCGCCGTGCTGGTGCTCCT
>DATJEA010000608.1:0-4248 GCA_035497095.1 Acetobacteraceae bacterium
CTGGCTTCCGCAAACCCAGTTGTGTTGTAAAATACGGCAAATCCGCACCACAACTGACAGCGCACGCAGAGGACCATTCCCATGCCCGGCAGCCTCGACGCCTATGATCTGAGCGAGGCTGTCGACTACCATTATGGCCGCTTCCCGCCGACCGAGTTGGACCTCGCCCGGCTCATCGAGCCTCTGGCCCGGGCGCAGGACGCCATCTCCCGCTATGACCAGATGCTCGTATCGTTGCCGAACAGCGAGTTGCTGCTGGCCCCGCTGCGCCAGAACGAGGCGGTGATTTCCTCCCGCATGGAAGGCACGATTTCCACCGTCGACGAGGTTATGATCTACCAGGCGGACAACGAAGATGCCGCCACCGCCTCCCCGGCCCGCCATGACGTGGTCGAAGTGGCGCTCTACAGCGCGGTGCTGCGTCGCGCGCAGGAGGCGGTCGCCGCCGGGCAGCCGATCGGCGAGGCGCTGATCAAGACCGCGCATCGCATCCTGCTGAGTTATGGGCGCGGCGCGAGCAAATCGCCGGGGCAATACAAGACCGAACAGAACTATATCGGCGATGACCGGCGCAAGATCATTCATTTCAAGCCGATCAACCCCCTGCAATTGCAGCCCGCGATGGAGGCGCTGCTGCGCTTCATCGACGAAAAACCGATGCTGCATCTGTTCGCCGTCGGTGTTGCCCATGTGGAGTTCGAGGCGCTGCACCCGTTTAACGACGGCAATGGCCGCATCGGGCGCCTGTTGATCACGCTGCTGCTGTGGAAATACGGCCTGATCCACAAGCCGCATTTCTATGTCAGTGCGTTCCTTGAAGAGCACAAGGAGGAGTATCTCAGCCGGATGCGCGCGGTCTCCCGCGACGGCGACTGGACCGGTTGGGTCGCGTTCTTCCTGCGTGCGATCGCCAGCCAGTCAGACGGCAATCTGACCATCGCGCGGCGGATTACGACACTCTACGACGAGATGAAGGGGCGGTTCCGCGAAATTTCCGGTTCCAAATGGCACATTGCCGCCCAGGATTACGTCTTCGAGAATCCGGTGTTCAAGAATCACCAACTCATCAAGCGATCGGGCATGCCGAAGCATGTCGCCACGCGCATCACGCGGTTGCTGCACGAAGGCGGATTGTTGACCGAACTTCGCCCTGCGCGGGGCCGTCGCGGCGCGCTTTTCATGTTCGAGCCACTCATGCGGATCGTGCGGGCCTGATCCGACCTGCGCGTTTCTCGTCTCCCACTTGCGTCGCGTATTCATTATATCCATAATGTAACCCATGCGGGTCGATCCCACCACCTTCGCGGCGCATCGGGCCGCTATTCTGCGCCAGGCCAGCCGGCTGTTCCGCAGGCGCGGGCTTGGCGGCGTCGGGGTGGCGGAGATTTCGCGTGCCGCGGGGCTGACCCACGGCGCGTTCTACGGCCATTACCCGAGCAAGGCCGCGCTGGCCGCCGAGGCGCTGGGCGGCTCGCTGCTGGAGGCTGCCGCGAAGTGGCGCCGCCGCACCGCCGAGGCCCGCGCCGAGGGCCGCGACGGGCTGGCGCTGCTGGTGGCCGGCTACCTGAGCGAGCGGCACCGCGATTCGCCGGAGGGCGGCTGCGCGCTGGCCGCACTGGGCCCGGAACTGTGCCGCGCCGAGCCGCCGCTGCCCGAGACACTGGGCCAAGGCGTCGCCGCGCTGGCCGCCGCGTTGCAGGACGAGATCACGCTCAGCCACCCCGCCCTGGACGCCACCGCCTGCCGCGATGCCGCGCTGGCGATGCTGGCGGCGATGAATGGCGGGCTGATCCTGGCCCGCGCGCTGGCCGGCGACCCCGAAGCCTCCCGCGCCGCGTTACAGAGTGCCGCGGCGCTGGCGTTGCGTGCCGTTCCCTCCGGCTGAGGAAACCCTCACATGCTCGCCCACCGTCTCGCCCCCTGGCTGGCCCGTCGCGGTATCCATTACGGCTGGGTGATGATCGCGATCACCTTCATGACCGCACTTTCCACCGCCGCGGCGATGGGCATGCCCGGTGTGCTGATCGCGCCGCTGCGGCAGGAGTTCGGCTGGGATACCACCGACATCTCCGGCCCGCTGGCGCTGCGGCTGCTGCTGTACGGGCTGATGGGGCCGTTCGCGGCGGCGCTGATCTATCGCTACGGCGTGGTCCGGGTGGTGGCGGTGGCGGTCAGCATCATCGTCACCGGCATGGCGCTGGCCAGCCAGATGACCGAGTTGTGGCAGCTCTGGGCCACCTGGGGGGTGATGCTCGGCTTCGCCACCGGCATGACGGCACTGGTGCTCGGCGCAACGGTTGCCAGCCGCTGGTTCACCGCCCGGCGCGGCCTGGTGCTGGGGCTGCTGACCGCGGCCAACGCCACCGGGCAATTGCTGTTCCTGCCGCTGGCCGCCTGGCTCGCCGAGCATCTCGGCTGGCGCTATGCGCTGATGCCAGCCGCGCTCTCCTGCCTGCTGGCGCTGCTGCTGATGGTGTTGTTCGCTGTGGACCACCCGGCGACGCTGGGCCTGGCGCCATACGGCGAAACCAAGGTGACGCCGCCGCCACGGCCCACCCAGGGCGCGGTGCGCACCAGCTTTTCCACGCTGCGCGAGGCGTCACGCTCACGGGTGTTCTGGGCGCTGTTCATCACCTTCTTCATCTGCGGCGGCTCCACCAACGGGCTGGTGCAGACGCATTTCATCCCGCTCTGCATGGATATGGGCATGCTGCAGGTGCAGGCCGCCGGGGTGCTGGCGCTGATGGGCGCGTTCGACTTCGCCGGCACCATCTTCTCCGGCTGGCTGTCGGACCGGTTCGACAATCGCTGGCTGCTGTTCTGGTATTATGGGCTGCGCGGGCTGTCGCTGCTGTATCTGCCCTATTCGGGCTTCACCCTGGTGGGGCTTACCACCTTCGCGGTGTTCTACGGGCTGGACTGGGTGGCCACGGTGCCGCCGACGGTACGGCTGGCCGCCCAGGGCTTCGGGCGGGAGCGCGCCGCGGTGGTGTTCGGCTGGGTGTTCACTGCCCACCAGCTCGGCGCCGCGACGGCAGCCTTCGGCGGCGGCCTGGCACGCGACACGCTGGGCAGCTACCTGCCGGCATTCCTGGCCGCCGGACTGGCCTGCGCGGTGGCCGCCGTGGTGATCCTGATCATCCCCCGGCCGCAGCCGCGGCCGGTGCTGGTGGCGGCGGAGTAAGGCTTCTTTTTTGTAAAAAAGAAGTGCTTTCTCACGCCACCCGCGTCGTCTCCGCCCACGCAAAGTACCGCCGCCGTGCCTCCTGGAACACCGGGCCGGCATTCAACTCGCGGCCCTCGAAGCGGTTGCAGGCGACCACCTTGCCGTAATTGCCGGTGGAGAACAGCTCGTCGGCGGCGTGCAGGTCGGCCTCGGTCAGTTTCGCCTCTTTCGCCTCGATGCCGGCCTCGTTCAGCAGCGCCATCACCCGGCGGCGGGTGATGCCGGCGAGGAAGGTCTGGTTGTCGGTCGGCGT
This sequence comes from Acetobacteraceae bacterium, assembly GCA_035497095.1. Classification (GTDB taxonomy): domain Bacteria; phylum Pseudomonadota; class Alphaproteobacteria; order Acetobacterales; family Acetobacteraceae; genus 70-18. The sequence goes on from DATJEA010000608.1 coordinate 3,480, forward strand.
CAGCGCCACGCCGCCTTTGACCACCCACAGATTGGCGAAGGCGAATTCGGCGATGTTGTCCCACGGGTCGCGCATCACCGCGGCGTCGAAGCCGCGCTTCATCGCCTCGGCGGTGGCGCGGATGGAGTTGGGGTAGAGGCAGGCGGCCTTGGCGTCGGTGGGCGCCATGTCCGGCGCCGGACGGCGCAGCGGCGACATGCTGGCGGAGAAACCGCCCGGGCCGGGCAGCGGCGCCTCGAACAGGTGCAGTGCGAAGGCGGTGGTGGTCTGGTTGATGTCGATGCCGCCGCCGACCGCGAAGAACACCGGCTTCACATACAGCACCGCGTCCTTGGCGAAGCGGCCGATACCCTCGATCGCCAGGCGGCGGATTTCCTCCCAGGTGAGGCCGGGGGTGAGGCCCATCGAGTTGGCCGAGCGGATGGCGCGCTGGCAATGCAGGTCCAGATCAGGCGCCAGGCCGCCGATCGCCCGCGCGCCGTCGAAGATCACCGAGGCCTGCCACATCGAGTGGTCGGCCGGGCCGACCAGGCGGGGGTTCTCGTCGGTCCAGTGCCCATCGAACCAGAATTGCGCCGCCATGCCAGCCTCCCGCGTTGATGCCGCGCACCAAACTGCGGCGCGGGCGGCGCGTCAAGCCAAGGCAAGCAAGCGGCGCTTTTTTGAAAAAAAGCGCGCAAAAAACTTCGTCCATTGGAGTCCCGGACCGCGGTCCGGGACTCCAAGGAATAAAAAGTTTTTTTGCTTCTTTTTGTTCACAAAAAGAAGA
>DATJEA010000609.1:0-1550 GCA_035497095.1 Acetobacteraceae bacterium
CTGATCGGCGCCCGCGTGGTGCAGGCGCTGGGCGGTTGCAGCGGCCTGGTGCTGGGCCGCGCGGTGATCCGCGATGTCTGCGAACCGCAGGAGGCCGCGGGCCAACTCGCCTGGCTCAACATGTTCATGTCGCTGGGCCCGGCCTCGGCCTCGGTGATCGGCGGCCTGCTGGCCGCCTATATCAGCTGGCGGGCGATCTTCGGGCTGCTCGCCGCCATCGGCGTGGTGACCCTGCTCAGCGCCATCGCCATCCTGCCGGAGACCAATCGCGAGACCGGCGCCGCGCACGGCGGCAGCTTGCTGCGGATCAATCTGCGGCTGCTGCGGCTGCCGGCATTTCGCGTCTACACACTGGTCGGCGCGTGCTCCACCACCAGCTTCTACGCCTTCCTCACCGCTGCGCCGTTCATCTTCACCGTCACCCTGCATCAGGGCCAGGCGGAGATGAGCTTCTATTTCATCGCCCCGATGCTCGGCTATTCGATCGGCAGCCTGCTGGCCAACCGGCTGGTCAAGCGCATGGGCGTCGACCGGCTGCTGCTGCTCGGCCTGTGGATCACGCTGGCCGGCGCGGCGGCGTTCTTCCTGGTCACCGTCGCGGGGCAACTCAGCGTGGTCGCGGTGTTGGCCAGCATGCTGCTGTTCACCATCGGCGGCGGCATTTGCAGCCCGATGGCGCTGTCTGGCGCGATGGCGGTGCTGCCCGGCGCCACCGGGGCGGCGGCCGGGCTGTACGGCTTCGTGCAGATGGCCTACGGCGCGCTCTGCACCTGGGCGGTGGGGCTGTATGGCGCCAATCCGGCGCTGTCGGCCGGCAGCATCATGCTGGTGTCGCTGCTGGTCAGCCTGGCCGCCTGGCTGCTCGGAAACCGGCGTGAAGTGTGATGATGATGAGTTATAATAGTTCGATATTTGACCATCCCCGGCCTTGTCGCCGCGTCGCACCGCACGCATAGTCGCCGGCCATGCATTATTCCGGTTTGAGGCTTCTGACCCAGGCGTTGACCGGCAATACCGGCTGGAAGCCGGCATGGCGCGATGCAGTTCCGAAGGCGCACTACGATGTGGTGATCGTTGGCGGCGGTGGTCACGGCCTGGCGACCGCATACTATCTGGCAAAAGAGCACAATATCACCAACGTCGCGGTACTGGAGCGCGGCCGCATCGGCCTGGGCAACACTGGCCGCAATACCACCATCATCCGCTCGAATTACCTGCTGCCGGAGAACCACATCTTCTACGAATGGTCGCTCAAGCTGTGGGAAGGACTGGAGCAGGACCTCAACTACAACACCATGGTCAGCCAGCGCGGCGTGCTGAACCTGTTCCACAGCGATGCCGGCCAGCACGCCGCCGCCCGACGCGGCAATGCCATGCGGCTGTCCGGAATCGACGCGCAACTGCTCGATCGCCAACAAATTCGCCAGATCTGCCCGCTTTTAGACCTGGAAAACGCCCGTTTTCCCATCCAGGGCGGCCTTTTTCAGCCCCGTGGCGGCACCGCAAGGCACGATGCGGTGGCCTGGGGCTTCGCTCGTGCCGCCGACCGG
>DATJEA010000610.1:0-4166 GCA_035497095.1 Acetobacteraceae bacterium
GTGGCGCGGATGTCGGACAGCCGGCTGTTTCGCGGCATCGCCTGGGGCTATATCTGGTTCTTTCGCGGCACGCCGCTGCTGGTGCAACTGATCTTCTGGTACAACATGTCGACGCTGTTCTCCACGGTATCGCTCGGCGTGCCGTTCGGGCCGGCGTTCTTCACCTGGAAGACCAACGACCTGATCACGCCGCTGACCGCCGCGTTCTGCGGCCTGGCGCTGAACGAGGCGGCCTACATGGCCGAGATCGTGCGCGGCGGCCTGCTCTCCATCGACCCCGGCCAGATGGACACCGCGCGGGCGTTCGGCATGACCCATGGCCGGGCGCTGCGCCGCATCGTCATCCCGCAGGCGATGCGGGCGATCATCCCGCCGACCGGCAACCAGTTGATCTCGATGATCAAGGCGACCTCGCTGGTCAGCGTGATCGCCATGGCCGACCTGCTGTATTCGGTGCAGGCGGTGTATAATCGCAACTTCGAGGTGATCCCGCTGCTGCTGGTGGCGGTGATCTGGTACCTGCTGATTACGTCTTTGCTGAATGTCGGCCAGGGCTTCATCGAGCGCCGGTTCGCCCGCGGCGACCGCGATACCAAAGTGGCCGAGCCGGCATGAGCGATGCCCCGCCACTGGTCTGCGCGCGCGACGTGCACAAGGCCTATCACGGGGTGCCGGTGCTGAAAGGCATCGATCTCGACGTCGCTGCCGGCGAGACGGTGGCCATCCTCGGCCCCTCCGGCTCCGGCAAATCCACCTTCCTGCGCTGCATCAACCATCTGGAGCGGATCGATCGCGGCTTCATCACCGTGGCCGGCGAGCAGATCGGCTACGCACTGCGCCACGGCAGGCTCTACGAACTCTCCGAGCGCGCCGCGGCCAGGCAGCGGCGGCGGGTCGGCATGGTGTTCCAGTCGTTCAACCTCTACCCGCATATGAACGTGCTGCAGAACCTGATCGAGGCACCGGTCGGCGTGCATGGCGTGCCGCGCGCCGAGGCCGAGGCCTACGCGATGGAATTGCTCGGCCGGGTCGGGCTGGAGAGCCGCGCGAGGGCCTATCCGCGCCAGCTTTCCGGCGGCCAGCAGCAGCGGGTGGCGATCGCCCGCGCACTGGCGATCCGCCCGGACCTGATCCTGTTCGACGAACCGACCAGCGCGCTGGACCCGGAACTGGTCGGCGAGGTGCTGGCGGTGATGCGCGAACTGGCCGAGCAGGGGCTGACGATGATCGTGGTCACCCACGAGATCGGCTTCGCGCGTGAGGCGGCGCATCGGGTGGCGTTCATGGACGGCGGCCAGATCGTCGAGGCCGGACCGCCGGGCGAGGTGCTGGTGGCGCCGCGGCAAGCGCGGACGCGGGCGTTTTTGAGTCGGTTCATTTGAAGGCAAGTGGCGCTTTTTTGTAAAAAAGCGCGCAAAAAACCTTGTTCTCCGGCAACGGGTGCGCGCGGGAGGGGCCGTCGTTTCCACTGCTGCCGCCCATTGCGCCGCCGGGGCCGCTCATGTAGGTAGGCGCCGACAGCCCCAACGGTCGGAGCGTAGCGCAGTCTGGTAGCGCATCAGTCTGGGGGACTGGGGGTCGTGGGTTCGAATCCCGCCGCTCCGACCAGATTTTCGCCAACATTTGCGTGAGCCGATCGGTTCGCTGCCGCGTTGGACGTTGCATACCGCAGCGGACATTGGCTAACCTTTTGGCCAGTTCATCGCGCGCATCGTCCATCCGGGCAGCGCGACGATGGGTCTTGGCGGCCCCAGAAACACCGATTGGAGCACAGGCATGGCATTTCTCAACGGGCGGATGCGGGCGATGGCGATGATCCCGGCGGTCGGGCTGCTGCTCGCCGGCTGCGCCGAGACGCCGCTTGGGCCGACCGTGCAGGTGATGCCTGGTCCGGGCAAGAGCTTCGAGCAATTCCGCATCGACCAGGCCAGTTGCAAGGCCTACGCCGCCGACCAGGTGCGCGGCCAGGCCGAGCACGCCAACCAGCGCGCGGTGGGCGCCGCGGCCCTCACCACCGCGCTCGGCGTCGGCGTCGGCGCGCTGGCCGGCAGCGTCACCGGCAACATGGGCGCCGGGGCGGCGATCGGCGGCGCCGCCGGCATGGGCGTGGGTGCCGGCGTCGGCGCCGGCAACAGCGGTAACGCGCAGTACGGCATCCAGCAGCAATACGACAATGCCTTCGCCCAGTGCATGTACGCCAAGGGCGAGCAGGTGGCCGGCTATCAGCAGTACATCGCCAGCCCGGCGGTGATGCCCGGCCCCGGACCGTACGGCGCCGACCCGGCGCTGGTGCGTGCGACGCAGAGCGAATTGATCCGGCTGGGCTATCTGCACGGCGCCGCGGATGGCGCGATGGGCCCGCAGACCAGCGCCGCGATCCGCAGCTACGAGCAGGCGAACGGCCTGCCGGTCGATGGCGTGGCGTCGGAGCGGCTGCTGGAGCGGCTGCAATCCAACTAGGCGGCGGGTCACCGTGCCGGGTCGGCGGGAGCGGGCGGATGGCCGCCATCCCCGCCGGCCGGCGGCGCAAAGATGGTGATGCGGTCGCGGCACACACGCAGAGGTCCAGGGATTGATCCGTTTGGCTGGGCGACAGTCGGCGCGGCCGGGGTTAGACTGATGCGCAAGAACCGCGTGCCGGCGGCACCGGGGTAACATCTGCGCGCCCGCCTCGGGCGATACCAGCCAGCGGGAGCGAGCATGCGAATCGAGATCATCTGCACGGGGGACGAGGTCCTCACCGGCAAGATCGTCAACACCAATTTCGGCTACATCACCCAGAAGCTGGAGGATGCCGGGCTTTCCGCGGTCTGGGGCACCACCGTCGGCGATGACCGCGAGACGCTGCTCGCAGCCTTCCGTCTGGCCAGCGAGCGGGCCGATGTGGTGATCGTCAATGGCGGCCTCGGCCCGACCGTGGATGACCTGTCGCAGGCGATCGCGGCCCAGGCGGCCGGTGTGGAACTGGTGCTGAACGAGGGCTGGCTGGCCCGGATGGAGAGCTTCTTCACCCGCCGCGGCCGCGCCATGCCGCCCAACAACACCAAGCAGGCGATGCTGCCGGCAGGCGCCGAACTGCTCGACAACCCGATCGGCACCGCCTGCGGCTGGGCGATGGAGATCGGCTCGGCGTGGTTCTTCTTCACCCCCGGCGTGCCGCGCGAACTGCGCCGCATGCTGGAGGAGCAGATCATCCCACGCCTGCTCGCCCGCAACGGCACGCGGACGACGATCCGCCTCAAGCGCTACCACGGCTACGGCCTGGGCGAATCACATGTCGACGCGCTGCTCGCCGGGCTGGAGCGGCTGGACCCGGAGGGCGGCGTGAAGCTCGGCTTCCGCGCGCATTACCCGCAGATCGAGACCAAGCTGACGATCCGCGGCAGCAGCCCCGAGGATGTCGCCCGCCACCTGGCGCTGGTCGATGGCGAGCTGCGCCAGCGGTTGGGCAATTTCATCGTCGCCGAGGACGACCAGACGCTGGAGGGCGTGGTGCTGGCCTGCCTGCGCGCCCAGGGCGCCACGCTGGCGCTGGTGGAGAGCTTCACCGGCGGCCAGATCGCCACCCGGCTGCTGCCGCAGGAGGACGCCGAGGCGATCGTGCTGCGCGCCACCGCCTCGCGCGATCCGGCGCAACTGCTGGCCGCGGTCGGCCTGCCGGCGCAGTATGTCGAGGATTATTCCGAACCCTTGGCGATCGACATCGCCCGCGCCGCGCGCGCCGCGGCCGGCGCCAGCCATGCGCTGGCGGTGCTGATCCATCTCGACGAGGGTGCCGACCGCATGGAACTCGGCGGCACTATCTGGGTGGCGATCGCCACGCGCACCGGCACCGTGGTGCGCCGCGCCCGCATTCTCGGCGGCCGCGAGTGGATTCGGCTCGGCGCAGTGGAGCTTGGGCTGGATTGCCTGCGCCGCCATCTGCAGGGGCTGCCGGTGGATGAACGCATCAGTTTCGAAAGGCATTGATCAACCGGGGGCGGGTTGCCGGAAGCGCCGTGACGGTGCTCAATCGCGCCGCTTCAAACCGGAGAGAAACATGAGCATTCGCAGGCCTGTCCCATGAGCGGCGCCGACTTCACCCTACCGCTCGACCTGCTGCGGTCGCGGCAGAACGTCAAATGGCAGAAATATGCCAGCGATGTGCTGCCGGCCTGGGTCGCCGA
>DATJEA010000611.1:0-3238 GCA_035497095.1 Acetobacteraceae bacterium
CGCGGCCGGCCTCGGTGGTGATGTCGCCGGCCACCGCGTGCACGGTGGCGCCGGTGGCTTTGCGGATTTCGGCCGCGGTGGCCTCCAGCGTGTCGGCGGTGCGGGCGGTGATGGTGACCTCCACGCCCTCGGCGGCGAGGCCCATGGCGCAGGCGCGGCCGAGGCCCTTGCTGGCGGCGCAGACCAGGGCGCGCTTGCCCTTCAACCCCATATTCATGGCTCGTCTTCTCCTTCAATCATGATGGTTTGCAACTCGGCGCGGATGAAATCCGGGATCGGCACCGGGCGCATGGTGGCGCGGTCGACATAGACATGCACGAAATGGCCCTCGGCGGAGGCCTGGTCGTCATCGGCACGGAACACGCCGGCGGCGTAGCGCACCGAGCTGCGGCCGAGTTTGGCGGCGCGCAGGCCGATGGTGACGTCGTCCGGGTAGGCGATCTGCGACAGGTAGCGGCAGCCGGTCTCGGCGACCACGCCGACGACGCTGCTGCCGGAGAGGTCGAGCAGGCCGCGGGCGATCAGGAAGCGGTTCACCGCCGTGTCGATCCAGGAATAATACACCACATTGTTGATGTGGCCGTAGACGTCGTTGTCCATCCAGCGGGTGGTGATCGGGTGGAACGAGCGGTAGCGGCTGCGGCTGCTGGGTGGTGGGCGGGGCATGGCGGTCCGATCCATGGCGAGAGGGCGCAATACACAAGGTTTGCGGCGCAGCGTCCAGCCGGCGGCGGCATTGCCGAATCGGCGCGTCTCGCCTGATGGACAGCCGTGGCGGGCGGGGTCTACATCGAACCGGGGTCGGCAAGGCCACGATCAGCAAGGTTGGGATCGGCAAGGCCGGCAGCCACGAAGGACGACGCATATGACACACCGCAATCAGAGACTGTTCGCCGCGCGGCCGGAACACGGCCAGGGGCGGCGACGGGTGCTTTCGCTGCTGCCCGCCCTGGCGCTGCTGCTGGTGCCGTGGCCGGCGCGGGCGCATGCGGTGCTGGAACAGAGCACACCGGCGGCGGGTGGGCGGGTGCCGGCCGGCGCGGTGGCGTTCCGTCTGCAATATAACAGCCGGGTGGATGCCGGGCGCTCGCGGCTGACACTGGTGAAGCCCGACAAGACCGGAACCGTGCTGCCGATCGGCAAGGACAGCACGGCCAATGTGCTGACCGCCGCCGCGACGCTGCCGCCGGGCAGCTATGTGCTGCGCTGGCAGGCGCTGGCGGTGGACGGCCATATCACCCACGGCGAGGTGCCGTTCACGGTGCAGGCTGACTGACTTGGGGCTGCTGGTCGATCTGTTCGGCTATCTGAGCGTCGTGGTGCATGGGCTGGCGCTGATGGCGCAGTCGATGCTGCTCGGCGGCGTTCTGTTCCTCGTGCTGCTGGCCCGGCCGCTGGGCTGGCTGCTGGGGCGGGCGGGGCTGCTGGTGCGGCAGGACACCGCGCGGATCGCCGGATGGGCAGGGCTGGGCCTGGTGCTGGCCGAGGGCATTACATTGGCGATGCAGGCGGCGGTGCTGATGGCGACCGTCGGGCTGCCGCTGGGCAACGTGCTGCAAGCCGGCTTCGCGCTGGCCGGGCTGGTGAAGATCGCCATGGCGCTGCTGCTGGCCGCCGTCCTGTTCGGCCTCGGCGGCCGGGCGCCTGGCTGGTTGCTGGTGCCGCTGGGCGCGGTGGAACTGGCGGCGGCGACGATGACCACCCACGCCGCGGCGCAACTGGAGCTGAGCCCGACGCTGCTGGCGGCCACCGTGGTGCATCAGTTGGGTGCGGCGATCTGGATCGGCGGCATCCCGTGCTTCATCTCGGCGCTGCGGCGGGTGAACGAGGCAGCGGCCTGGGAGATTATCGGCAGCCGGTTCTCCCGCATGTCGATGCTCGGGGTGGCATGCATCGCGCTGTCCGGCGCGGTGCTGGCCTATCGCTATGTCGGCGACTGGTCGGGGCTGTATGGCACCGCCTATGGCGTGATGGTGGGCGCCAAGATCGCGATGTTCGCGGCGCTGCTCGGGCTCGGCTTCGGCAATTTCCTGTCGGTGCAGCGGCTGCGCGGGCCGCGGGCGCGGGCCTGGGGGGTGGATCGGCTGAAGCGCTTCGCCGAGGTGGAGATCGGCGTCGGGTTCGCGCTGTTCTTCGCCGCCGCCTCGCTGACCTCGGCGCCGCCGGCGGTGGATTTGCCGCACGACCGGGTGACGCTGCAGCAGATCGCCGCGCGCTTCACGCCGGAATGGCCGCGGCTGCAATCGCCGGACCGCGACACGCTGACCTTGCCGGCGCTGCAGGCCAGGCTGGACGCCGAAGCCGCACAAACCGGGCGACCGGCACAGCCGGCGTTCGTGCCCGGTTCCGGCGAATTGCCGGGCATCAATGCCGCCGATGTCGCCTGGTCGGAGTATAATCATCACTGGTCCGGAATATTTGTCCTGGCGATCGGCCTGCTGGCGCTGCTGAACCGGATGGGCCTGCGGATCGCGCGGCACTGGCCGCTGCTCTTCCTGGGGCTGGCCGGGTTCCTGTTCTTCCGCTCCGACCCGGAGAGCTGGCCGCTGGGGTCGATCTCGTTCCTGGATAGCCTGCGCGACGTGGAGGTGTTGCAGCACCGCTTCTTCGTACTGCTGATCGTGGTGTTCGGGCTGTTCGAATGGCGGGTCCGGCTGACCGACCAACGCACCGGCTGGCAGCCGCTGGTGTTCCCGCTGGCCACCGCGCTGGGCGGCGTGGCGCTGCTGACGCACAGCCACGCGATCGCCAATGTGAGGGAGCAATTGCTGGTGGAACTGACGCATGTCCCGCTGGCGCTGGCCGGGATGGCGGCAGGCTGGGGACGCTGGCTGGAACTGCGGCTGAACCCGCCAGGCAGCCGGATCGCCGGTTGGATCTGGCCGCTCTGCTTCATGCTGGTCGGCGCGCTGCTGCTGCTGTATCGCGAGGCGTGACCAGGGCGCGGCGCGGTTGCCGTATCGGGACTACTTCCCCCACCGGCCAAGCTACGCTAAGAGCCTCTCGCCCCGGCGAGAATGGCCGGCGAGGCGCGCCGGAGGGATGGCCGAGCGGCTTAAGGCGCACGCTTGGAAAGCGTGTGTGCGTGAAAGCGTACCGAGGGTTCGAATCCCTCTCCCTCCGCCATTATTCTCGTCTATGCAAAGGTGGTGGCCTCCAACAAGATCATATCCGCCCGCATAGAGATATGGTGCGCGGATCGGTGAACTCCGCGAGAGATCAGCAGGATCGGCCAGAA
>DATJEA010000612.1:0-3067 GCA_035497095.1 Acetobacteraceae bacterium
GCCGGCGATTCGTGTTCTCCGGCGCAACGAATTGCCGTATCGTTCCGCGCAGGCGGAGGCGGACGGCGATGACAGCAACGGTTGAGCAGAAGTATTTCGAGGATATCTGGCGAACCGAACTGGCGGCCGTCGACGCGCGGCGGGACACGATCGGGCGGCCGCATGTCGCGCCGAGCTTGCCGCCGCTGCGGCCGCTGGCGGCGATCGCGGCGCCGCGCGCGCGGCGGGTCCGATCGCCCGACCCGGAGGTTGCTTTCGCCCGCGGCCCGGCGCCGGGGTTCCGCGCCGCCACGGCGATCCCCGAGCGGGTAAAAATCCGCCCCGAGCCGGTGCCGTGCGACGCCACCGGGCTCGCGCTGTCGGGCGGCGGGATCCGCTCGGCGGCGGTCTGCCTGGGGGCGTTGCAGGCGCTGTCGCAGCATAAGCGCCTGCGCACGCTGGATTATCTCTCCACGGTTTCCGGCGGCGGCTATATCGGCTGCTGCCTGAGTGCGGCGATGAGCGAGCGCGGCGGGCGCGGCTTTCCGTTCGGCGACGATGTGAAGGACAGCGCGGCGGTTTCGCATCTGCGCAACTCCTCCAACTACCTGCTGCCGCGCGGACGCAGCACGCTGCGCAACTATGGCGAGGCGGCGGCGGTGCTGCTGCGCGGCCTGCTGGCCAACACGGTGATCGCCGGCAGCTTCGTGCTGGCGCTGGCGATGCTGACCTGGCTGGTGGCCCGGGGCGGGCTGGCGCCGCGGATCGGCGACGGCGCACTCTACACCGCCGGGCTCGCGGCGGCATTGCTGCTGGTCTGGGCGATCATCCGCTCATCGGCGGCCGGCGCCACCGCCAGCGACACCAGCGGCAGGTGGCTGATCGCGGCGCAATGCGTGCTGGCCGCGCTCTGCCTGCTGGTGCTGATCGTGGCGCAGGCGGGGCTTTCGGCGGCGACGCCGGGGGCGCTCGACTGGCTGCGCGGCTGGCTGGCCGAGCAAACCTGGCCGGCCGGCGGGCTGGCGGCGGTGCTGACCGCGCTGTCCGGCGTGGTCTCGTTCTTTTCCAGCCGGATCGGCGCGTTTCTGACCACGACGCAGCGCAGCGACCGGCTGGGCACCACGGTCAAGCGGGTGGCGATGATCGGGCTGGTGCTGCTGGCCTCCGGCATCGTGCCGGTGCTGCTGTGGATCGCGCTGCTGCTGCTGTCGGGCCATCTCGGCGACGCGGCACCGGGAGAGTCGCTGTGGGTCTATCTGGGGTTGTGGGCGGCGGGGACGCTGGCCAGCCTGTTTTTGCGCGCCAACGGCTTCTCGCTGCATCGGTTCTATCGCGACCGGCTGAGTGCGGCGTTTCTGTTCCGGCCGGCGACCGACGAGGAGGAGATGCGGCCGCTCGACGATATCAGGCTGACCGATTTGCGGGGCGGCGCCGGGCCGTATCACATCATCAACGCGGCGTTGAACGTGCAGGGCTCCGCGGAGGCCAACCGGCGCGGCCGGGGGGCGGATTTTTTCATCTTCACGCCGGATTTCGTCGGCAGCGATCTCACACGCTATTCCGGCGCGGCCGGCTATGCCTCGGCCAATCGCAAGGCGGATATCGATCCGGCGCTCAATCTCGGCACCGCGCTGGCGATCTCGGGCGCCGCCGTCTCGGCCAACATGGGCAGCAACACGGTGCGCACGCTGTCGCCGACCCTGGCGCTGCTGAATGTCCGGCTGGGCTACTGGCTGCGCAATCCGCGCTATCTGGCGCGGTTTCCCGGCGGCGTCGGGTGGCTGCGCCGGGTGCAGCAGAAATTCACCGACAAGCTCTATCTGCTGCGCGAGATGTTCAATCTGCTGGATGAGAACAGCCCGTCGATCTACCTCACCGATGGCGGGCATATCGAGAATCTCGGCGTCTACGAACTGCTCAAGCGCGGCTGCAAGACCATCATCGCGATCGACGCCGAGGCCGACCCGGAGCTGGCGATGCCGTCGCTGCTGAAGCTGGAGCGCTATGCGCGGATCGATTTCGGCATCCGCATCACGCTGCCCTGGGAGGAGATCGCGCGGATGCACAGGAAGATGGCGGCCAGCATCAATGATCCGCGTCCGCTATGCCAGCATGGGCCGCATTGCGCGCTGGGGCGGATTCGCTACGCCGATGGCCAGCAGGGCGTGCTGGTGTATGTCAAGGCGTCGATGACCGGGGACGAGAAGGATTATCTGATCGACTACAAGAAGCGCTATCCGGCGTTTCCGCACGAGACCACCGGGGATCAGTTTTTCACCGAGGAGCAGTTCGAGGCGTATCGCGCGCTGGGGTTTCATATGGTGGACGGGTTCTTCAGCCGATCGGACCGGTTCGCGTTCCGGCGCGAGGATTTCGCCAGTGCCGACGCGGCGTTCGCCGAGGTGGATGAGTCGGTGTATGCGCAGGCCTGATGGCGCTGGCGTGAGGAGGCGATGAGAGACTGGTGATATCGCTCGTTTGAGCATATATACTGCTCGAAGGAGCAATTGTCATGTCGGACCAGCAAGCGCCCGTGGCCAGGTTGCCCGCCGGAGAGTCGGAGCCGGCGGGGGATATTTCCTATCTCGACATGTATCGCGCCACGCCGATGGAGCGGATCGGCATGGTCCGGCGCGGGGTGGGGGCCGCGCTGGCGAAGCACATGCTGGCCGACCTGCAGTTGGGACAGGGCGCCGGGTTCAAGGCGCTGAACCTGTCGGCCGCCACGGTCAACAAGAAGGCCAGGCAGGGCGAGACGCTGTCGCCCGAGGAGAGCGAGCGGGTGGTGGGGTTCGCGCGGCTGGTGGGCCAGGCGGAGGCGATGGTGCAGGAGTCCGGCGAGCCGGAGGGCTTTGACGCCAGGGCGTGGATCGCGCAATGGCTGACCGAGCCGCTGCCGGCGCTCGGTGGCGTGCGGCCGGCCGAATTGATGGACACCATGGAGGGCCAGGGCCTGGTTTCGGCCGCACTGGCGCGGATTCAGAGCGGGGCTTATGCCTGACGTTCGCGTCTGGCGGATTGCCACCGATACCAGGAGCTATGAGGCCGACGATCTCTCCGGCGCCGGCGCCCGGACCACCGGAGGGCG
>DATJEA010000613.1:0-24525 GCA_035497095.1 Acetobacteraceae bacterium
CTCGGCAATCGTCATCGCCGCGTATGGCGCGATGTAAGACAGGCCCGGCGCCTCCTCATCGCCGGCGACCACGATCACCGTCGCCTCCAACATCCCGCCGTCGCGGATCGCGCCCAGCACCTTGGCGACAGCATCACCGCGCTGGCCGATCGCGCAATAGACGCAGCGGACGGCGGTGTGCCGCTGGTTCAGAATGGTGTCGACCGCGATCGAGGACTTTCCCGTTTGCCGGTCGCCGATGATCAACTGGCGCTGACCGAGGCCGATCGGCACCGCCGCATCGATCGCCTTCAGGCCGGTAGCCAGCGGACGCGACACCGCCGCCCGTTCGAGAATGCCGCGCGCGTCGGCCTCCACCGGACGCCGCCTGATGGTGTCGGGCGGATCGCGGCCATCGCGCGGCCGGCCCAGCGCATCGACCACCCGGCCGAGCATGGCGGCGCCGACCGGCACGCTGACCACGCGGCCGGTTCGGCGCACATCCTCGCCCAGCGTCACGCGTTCGGAGGGCCCCAGCAGCACGACGCCGAGCCGGTCCTGCTCCAGATCGAACACGATGCCGCGCACGCCGCAGGCGAATTCCAGCACTTCATCGACCAGCGCCCGCGCCAGGCCGGTGACGATGGCGATGCCGTCGCCGAGTTCGGTGACCTGGCCGATCTCGGCGAGCAGCGGGCCGGGCGCCGGGGCGTCGAGCAGCGCCTGGATGATCTCGCCGGTGCTGGGCGGCCGCGATTCAGCCGACATTGGCCAAGCCCCTGCCCCGCGTGCCGGCCTGGTCGTGCAGCAGCCGCTCCAGCCCGTCGATATAGCTGTCGACCGTCCAGCCAAGCTGGGCGCCGCCGAGCCGCAGCGACAGGCCGGGGGACTGTGTCGGGTCGGTGGTGAAGCGCAGCGTGACGCCGGCGATCATCGGCGCGAGCTGTGCTTGCAGACGGCCGCGCAGTTCATCGCTCAACGGCTCGCGGGTGGTCACCACCGCCTCGCGGCCATCGCCCGCCGCGGCTGCCAGGTCGCCAGACAGCGCTGCCAGCCGCGGCGCCGCCCGTGCGACGATGCGCTCCTCCAGGGTTTCGCCGGCCAGATCGGCCAGCGCCTTGCGCACCAGGGCCAACAGCGCAGCGGCGCCGCTGCGCTGCAATTCGGCAGTGTAGCGCATGGCCTCCTCGGCGCGTTCCTCGGCGCGGGCGGCCTGCTCGCGCGTGAGGCGGGCATGTGCGTCGGCCAGCAGCGCATCGCGCTCGGCCTTGGCGGCGTCGCGCGCCTCGGCCATCATGCCCTCGCGGCCGGCGCGCAGGCTGGTGATCTGCGCCTGGTATTCCGCCTCCGCCGCCTCCGAGTGCTGCCGGATCCGCGCCGCTTCGGCCATGCGCTCGGTGATCTGGCGTTCCCGCGCGTCGATCCCATCGAGCACCGGGCGATACAGGAACCGCTTCAGCAGCCAGACCAGGACGAGGAAATTGCCGATCTGGGCGGCGACGGTGATCCAGTCGATCGACATCAATCAGCCGCCCGCGCCCTGTTTCGCGGCCTGCAGCGCCGCATTCCAGAACGGGTTGGCGAACAGCAAGATCATCGCCACCACGAAGCAGTAGATCGCGGTGGATTCGATCATCGCCAGGCTGACAAACAGCGTGCGCGACAACACCGAGGCGGCATCCGGCTGTTGCGCGATGGCGCTCAACGCGGTGGCCGCCGCGCGCCCCTCGCCGAGCGCCGGGCCGAGTGCCCCGAACGACACGGTGAGGCCGGCGGTGAAGATCGAAACCGCGGCGATGATGGCAAGATCGGTCATATCTGCTCCTTTGCAGCGTCAGGCGGCGCCGTGGCCGACGAGATGTAGACGGTGGCCAGGATGGCGAAGATGTAGGCCTGGATCACCCCGGTCAGCAGCCCCAGCATGTCCATCACCACCGGGAAGAAGAACGGTGCCACCCCCAGCAGGATGGCGCCGATCACCGCACCGCTCATGATGTTGCCGTAGAGACGGATCGCCAGCGAGATGCCGCGGGAAAACTCGCCGATGATGTTGAACGGCAACATGATCGGCGAAGGCTCCAGATAGCCGTGCAGATAGGCGCCAATACCCTTGCTGCCGATGCCGAACAGCGGCACCGCGATCAGCACCGACAGCGCCAGCGCCGCGGTGGTCGACAGCGATGCGGTCGGCGGCCGGAACCCCGGCACCACCATCAGCACGTTCGACACCACGATGAACAGGAACAGGCTGCCGGTGAAATACAGCAACCGCCGGTCCGGCCGCTGGCTGATCTCGTCGATCTGGCCCTGGATGGTCAGCACGATCGTCTCCAGCGTGGTCCGCCAGCGGTTCGGCGGCACATCGGCGCGCAGGTTGCGGGTGATCAGCATCGCCACTCCGGTCAGCAGCGCCATCACCACCCAGGTGAACACGATCGTGGCATTCACCCCCATCCCGAACACGGTGAACACGATGGTCTCATCCGGTGTCAGTTTCATCGCAGCACTCCCGGCCCCAGACGCGGGCGCTGGCTGGCAAGGATCGCGAAGCGCGCCGCCAGGAACGCCAGCGCGAAGCCGCCCAGCGGGGCCATCCCCTGCCCGGTCACCCACCAGACCACCGCCAGCAGCAGCGCGATCCGCAGCGCCGCACTCAGCAGCAGCACCCCGGCTGGCCTGGCGGCACGCAGCGCAACGCGCATGCCCAGCGCCAGCCCGCCGAAGAACAGCGCGCTGGCCGCTGCCCCGCCGAGCAGTCCCAGCGCGAACATCGTCCAATCCGGCGTCATTCGCCGCGTTCCTTCTCGATCCAGGCCCAGGCGATCATCACCCCTACCGCCAGGCCGCCGAGCAGCAGCGCGATGGTCCAGGAGAACTCCTGCGGCCGCGTGCGATCCAGCCACAGCCCCAGCAGCGCGCCGCCGACCGTCGGCACCGCGACCGACCAGCCGATCATCCCGAAGGTGCCGAAACCACGCAGCGGGCTCGGCCCCGGATGGTCGCGGGCGATCTTCTTGCGCCCGGCGTTGCGAACGATCCGCTCGGTCTGCCGGTCGCGCGGTTCGCTCACGGCAGCCTCGCCCGCAACCCGGCGAAGCGGCGCACCATGTCGGCCTCCAGCCGCGCCATCGCCGCACGCGCCACCCGCTCATCATCCTCGATGCCGGCGAACAACCCGCCGATGGTGTCGCGCAGCGCGGCGAGATCATGGCTTTCCACCCCGCGCCGCACCGCGATCTCCACCGCGTGGCCCTGCTTCACCAGCAGCCCTTCGTCGATGCCGAATATCCGCTCACTTCCATCGGCGAGCGTCAGCAGCAGCACCGATGGCGCCAGCGCGGTGACGAAATCGATATGGTTGGGCAGCATCCCGAACCCGCCATTCTCGGCAACCGCGTTCAGCCGCGTCGCCGGCCCGTCGAACAACGTGCTTCCCGGCAGCCACACCGTGACCCGCATCTGTGTGGCGAAACTCACGATGCCGCCCGCCGCATGTCGGACAGCGCGCCGATCATGTAATAGGCGCCTTCCGGCTGCTCGAAGCTGTCCTGGCCGAGAATGGTCTCGCAGCCATCCAGCGTCTGCGCCACCGGCACCAGCCGGCCGGGGGCCCCGGTCGATGACGCCACCGTGGCGAATGGCTGGGTCAGAAACCGCTCCAGCCGCCGAGCGCGGGCCACCACCGCGCGGTCATGCGCCGACAACTCCTCGATGCCGAGCATGGCGATGATATCACGCAAATCCTCGTATTCCGCCAGCGTCCGGCGCACCGCGCGGGCAATGCGATAATGCCGCTCGCCGACCACCCCAGGCGTCAGCATCACCGAACTGGAGGCCAGCGGGTCAACCGCCGGATACAGCCCCTCGCTGGCCCGCTTGCGCGACAGCACCACCGAACCCGATAGATGCGAGAAGATATGCGCCGCCGCCGGGTCGGTAAAATCATCGGCCGGCACATAAACCGCCTGGATCGAGGTAATGGCACCGCTGCGGGTCGAGGCGATGCGCTCCTGCAACACCGCCAGTTCGGTGGCCAGCGTCGGCTGGTAGCCGACCCGCGACGGCATTCGCCCCATCAGGCCGGACACCTCGGAGCCGGCCTGCACGTAGCGGAAAATGTTGTCGATCAGCAGCAACACGTCCTGCTCACGGTCGTCGCGAAACCACTCCGCCATGGTCAGCGCCGCCTTGCCGACCAGAAAGCGCACGCCAGGCGATTCGTTCATCTGGCCGAACAGCATCACCATCTTGTCGCGCACCCCGGCCTCACCCATCTCGCGCCACAGCTCCTCGGCCTCGCGCGACCGTTCGCCGATGCCGCAGAACAGGCTGACGCCGTGGTGATGTTCGACGGTGTTATGGATCAGTTCGCTCAGCAGCACCGTCTTGCCGACCCCGGCGCCGCCGAACAGCCCGGTCTTGCCACCACGTTCAATCGGCGACAGCAGATCGATCGCCTTGATCCCGGTCTCCAGAATCTCGGCGCGCAAAATCCGCTCCGATAGCGGCGGCGGCGCGCGGTGGATCGAGCGGCGGGCCGCCGCCACCGGCGGCGGCAGCCCGTCGAGCGGGTCGCCGAACACATCCAGCATGCGGCCCAGCACCGCCTCGCCCACCGGCACCCGGATCGGCGCCCCGGTGGCGCGCACCGGCGTGGCGAGCCCCAGGCCGCGCAACTGATCGAGCGCGATGCAGCGCGCGACACCACCTTCGACGAATGACATCACCTGCAACGCGATATCGCCGGCATAGACCAGTTCGTCGATGCGCGGCCCGGCGCCGGGAAAGCTGGCATCGACCACGCCGCCGCGAACCGCGACCACGATTCCGTCGG
This sequence comes from Acetobacteraceae bacterium, assembly GCA_035497095.1. Classification (GTDB taxonomy): domain Bacteria; phylum Pseudomonadota; class Alphaproteobacteria; order Acetobacterales; family Acetobacteraceae; genus 70-18. Next base: position 4,814 of record DATJEA010000613.1, read on the forward strand.
CCGGCGCTGCGCTGTCCCCGGTTGCCGTCATGCGGCTCAGCCCGCCGCCATGCCGCCATCGACCGGATACTGCGCGCCGGTGATGAACGCCGCATCGTCCGAGGCGAGGAACAGCACCAGATTGGCGATGTCGATCGATTCACCGTAGCGGGCAAGTGGGATCGTTGCCTGCAGCTGGGTTTTCGCGGCATCACCGTGGCCCGGTTCGAACCCGTCTTCGATCGCCCGCATCATGCGGGTATTGACCGGCGACGGATGTACCGAATTGACCCGCACGGCATGCCGCGCCGCCTCGATCGCCGCGGCCCTGGTCAGGCCGACGATGGCATGCTTCGAGACGATATACGGCGCCAGGTTCGGGCTGCCCTTCAACCCGGCGATCGACGACATGTTGATGACACTGCCCGACCCCTGCCCATACATCACCGGCAGCACGTGCTGCAGCCCGAGGAACGCGCCGCGCACGTTGACCGCCATCACCCGGTCGAAATCCGCGATCGCCTGCTCGACCAGCGGCGCCACCTTGCCCTCGATCCCGGCATTGTTGAAGAATACGTCGATCCGGCCGAACCGCGCGACTGTGTCGCGGACATAGCGCGCGGTGTCGTCGGCGCTGGACACATCGGCCGCGACCGTCAGCAGGTCGTCGGCATGGCCCAGCTCCTTGCTCGCGGCCGCAAGGTCGTCATCCTTCAGATCGACCAGCGCGACCCTGGCGCCCTGCTCAAGAAACAACCGCGCGGTCGCCAGCCCGATCCCGGCGGCGCCGCCGGTAATCAGGGCAATCTTGCTCAGCAAGCGTTGCATCGCGTCTCTCCTCTGGCGCATCTCGCGCGGTCTCAACAAACTCCGCAGCCCTTCCGATCGCCTTGCGTCCGATCAATGCCGGCGCCCGGCCGATCGCGGTATGCTGGCGGCAAGACTGCACCCCACGACAGATCGGGCCGTGCCATGCCCAATGCAACCAGCCCGCAGCCGAGCCGGACCCATGACAGCCCTGCCCGCCACCAATGCATACAAAACGGAATGCGACGTTCTGCTTTCAACCGCCGCAATATCCAGCCGGAAATTCTCAACCAGCCAAGCCCCAGCCCGGATTCTTCCTAGTCCTATAGTGTAATTATTAGAAATAATACGCTTATATTGTTTAACAAAACGCCCCATTCACCGCAAATCAGCCGACACCTCGCTAACGATCCGTGCGAGGCCTCACCATATACGCCGCATACCGACCTGGGCGCTGCGCGTGCGTGGCGGACGAAAGAACGAGACGATGAACGACACCACGAAGCTGCTGGCCGCACCCGACCCCGCCGCCATGACCGCCGCCAGCCCGGCACCGCCCGAGGTGATCGGCGCCGCCGAGCGCCTCGACCGCACGCTGCACGCCAACATGGCAAAATTCACCGCCGGGCTGTCGCCGATCGGCCTGTCGCAGGTCTACTGGTCCTGGGCGCTGCACCTCGCCGCGGCGCCGGGCAAACGGATGCAACTGGCGCACAGCGCGCTGACCAGGGCGGCCGACGTCTGGCGGCAGGCACTGACACTGAACCCGCCCGCCGACAGCATCGAGGACCGCCGCTTCGACGGCGAAGACTGGCAGGCCTGGCCGTTCAACCTGCTCTACACCTCCTTCCTGGCGCAGCAGGGCTGGTGGCAGGAAGCGACCAGCGGCCTGCGCGGAGTGAGCCGGCGGCACGAGGCGATCGCCCAGTTCATCGCCCGTCAGTTGCTCGACATGGCCGCCCCGAGCAACTTCATCGCGACCAACCCCGAGTTGCTGCGCCGGACCTGGGAGGAAGGTGGCCAGAACCTGGTGCGCGGCGCGCAGAACCTCGCCGAGGAAATCCAGCGCCAGATGACCGGCGGCAAGCTCGCGGCGCTGGAGGGCTTCACGGTCGGCGGCAACCTCGCCGCCACGCCGGGCAAGGTGGTCTACCGCAACCACTTGATCGAGTTGATCCAGTACACCCCGACCACCGCGACGGTGCGGCCCGAGCCGGTGCTGATCGTGCCGGCCTGGATCATGAAATACTACATTCTCGACCTGTCGGCGGAGAACTCGCTGGTGCGCTACCTGGTCGAGCATGGCTTCACCGTGTTCATCATCTCCTGGCGCAATCCGGAGCCGGCCGACCGCGATCTCGGCATGGAGGACTACCGCCGCCTCGGCGTCATGGCGGCCCTCGACACGGTGGGCAGGATCGTGCCGAAGCGGAAGGTCCACGCCACCGGCTATTGCCTCGGCGGCACGCTGCTCGCCATCGCCGCCGCGGCAATGGCGCGCGACGGCGACGACCGCCTGCACACGCTCAGCCTGCTGGCGGCGCAGGCCGACTTCACCGAAGCCGGCGAACTGACGCTGTTCACCGGCGACAGCCAGTTGGCGCTGCTCGAGGACGTCATGTGGAAAGAGGGCGTACTGAAATCCGAGCAGATGGCCGGCACCTTCCAATTACTGAACGCCAACGACCTGATCTGGTCGCGCCGGCTGCGCGAATACCTGATGGGCGAACGCGGCACCGCCAACGACCTGATGGCCTGGAACGCCGATGCCACCCGCATGCCATACCGGATGCACTCGGAATATCTGCGCCGGCTGTTCCTCGACAACGACCTCGCCGAGGGCCGCTTGCAGGCGGCCGGCCGCGCCGTATCGCTGACCGATATCCGCCTGCCGGTGTTCGCCGTCGGCACCGAGCACGACCACGTGGCACCATGGAAATCGGCCTACAAGATCCATCAGTTGGCCGACACCGAGGTCACCTTCGCGCTGACCAGCGGCGGCCATAATGGCGGCATCGTCTCCCGCCCCGGCCATCCGCGCCGGCGCTACCGGCTGCGCACCACGCATCACGGCGATGCGTTTCTCGATGCCGATGCCTGGGCGGCGCAGGCTGAACCGCACGCCGGCTCGTGGTGGACGGAATGGACGAACTGGCTGGCCGCGCGCTCCGGCGCGCCGGTAGCACCACCGGCGATCGGCGGCGCCGGGCGGGAACCGCTGTGCGACGCCCCCGGCACCTATGTCTTTCAGGTCTAGAGCTATGCAATTGCTGCCAAACCTGCTCGAAGGCCGGCGCGGGCTGGTGGTCGGCATCGCGCATTTCGACGCGCTGATCGACCAGGCGCCGGCGCGCGCCCCGAAGCACCGGTTGGTGACGCTGGAGGAGGTCGGCGCGGTCGCCGCCGCGCTGGTCAGCGGTGGCGCCAGCGGCGTGACCGGCAACATCGCCTATGTCGACGCCGGCTATCACGTGATGTCGTGAAGGGTACCATGCAGTACGTCGAGAACAAGACCTATGCCGAACTCCGCGTCGGCGACAGCGCCAGCATGACGCGCGTGCTGCGCCGCGAGGATATCGAGCCGTTCGCGGCGCTATCCGGCGACGCCACCCCGGACCATCGCGATGCCGACGATCCGGCGGCCGACCCGTTGCACAAGGTGATCACCCACGGCATGTGGGGCGGCGGCCTGATCTCCGCGGTGCTGGGCGCCGAACTCCCCGGACCGGGGACGATCTATGTCCGCCAAACGCTGGACTTCCACGCCCCGCTCGGCCTCGGCGACGCGGTGACGGTGCAGGTCACCGTCGCCGAAAAGCGGGACAACGACCACGTCATCCTCGACTGCCTCTGCACCAGCGCCACCGGCGAGGTGGTGATCTCCGGCCAGGCCGAAGTCATCGCCCCTTCGCGCAAGGTCCGCCGCCCGCGCGTGGTGCCGGCAGAGGCGCATCTGCATGAACGCGGCCTGCGCTACCGGCAGTTGATCGAGGCGGCGGCACAATTCCCGCCGGTCCGCACCGCCGTGGTGCATCCCTGCGACGCCCGCTCGCTCGGCGGCGCCATGGCGGCGCGCGACGAACGCCTGATCATCCCGGTGCTGATCGGCCCGCAAGCGCGCATCCGGGCCGCAGCGGCTTCCGCCGGCATCGACCTCGCCGGCGTCGAGATCGTCGACACCCCGCACAGCCACGCCTCGGCTGCCGAAGCGGTGGCCCGCGCCCGCTCCGGCGATGTCGCGGCGCTGATGAAAGGCGCCCTGCACACCGACGAGATCATGGCCGCGGTGATCGACGCCCATACCGGCCTGCGCACCGAGCGGCGGATCAGCCACGTCTACGTGCTCGACGTGCCGCACTACCCCAAGCCGCTGTTCATCACCGACGCCGCGATCAACATCGAGCCCGATCTCGACGTGAAGCGCGACATCATTCAGAACGCCATCGACCTCGCCCATGCGCTGGGCATCGCATGCCCCAAGGTCGCGGTGCTGTCGGCGGTCGAAACCGTAACCCCTGCCATCCGCTCGACGATCGAGGCCGCCGCCCTCTGCAAAATGGCCGAGCGCGGCCAGATTACCGGCGGCCTGGTCGACGGCCCGCTGGCGTTCGACAACGCCGTCTCGCTCGACGCCGCCCAGGCCAAGGGCATCGTCTCCCAGGTCGCCGGCCAGGCCGACATCCTGGTGGCGCCCGATCTGGTCTCCGGCAACATGATCGCCAAGCAGTTGATCTACCTCGCCGGCGCCGAAGCCGCGGGCCTGGCACTCGGCGCCCGGGTGCCGATCATCCTGACCAGCCGCTCGGACGGCACGCTGTCGCGGGTCGCCTCGGCCGCCCTGGCCAAGCTGTTCATCGCCCGCTCCGCCGCCAAACTCGCCAAGGTGCTGGCGTGAGCCGCGATCTCACCCTGGTGCTCAATGTCGGCTCCTCCAGCATCAAATTCGCCGCCTACCACGCCCAGGCCCTGCTGCTGCGCGGCGAACTCGAGGGCATCGGCCACGTCGAGACCAGGCTGTCCGTGCCGCACGACGCGCTCGGCCTGATGGCCGGCATCACCGCCCGCGACGAGCAGGAGCACGGCCCGGCGCTGGACTGGCTGCTGGCGCTGCTCGCCGGGCGGCTGGCCGGCCAGCGTGTCGCCGTGGTCGGCCACCGCGTCGTGCATGGCGGCCGCAGCTTCACCGCCCCGGCGCGCATCGACGCCGCTGCACTGGCCGAACTCCACCGCCTCACCCCGCTGGCGCCGAACCACCAGCCGCAGAACATCGCCGGCATCGTCGCGGCCGCGCGGATCTGGCCCGATGCACCGCAGATCGCCTGCTTCGATACCGCCTTCCACAGCACCCAGCCCGAACTCGCCCGCCGCTTCGCCCTGCCGCGCAAGCTGCACGACGAAGGCATCGAGCGCTTCGGCTTTCACGGCCTGTCCTACCAGTTCATCGCCGAATCGCTGCCCACCCTGTCCGCCGCCCGCGCCGAGGGCCGCGTCGTGGTCGCCCATCTGGGCAGCGGCGCCAGCATGTGCGCCCTGCACCACCGAAGCAGCGTCGCCACCACCATGGGCATGACCGCGCTCGATGGCCTGATGATGGGCACACGCTGCGGCGCGCTCGACCCCGGCGTGCTGCTCCACCTGCTGCAACAGCACGGCCTCAGCGCCGAGGCGGTCAGCGATATCCTCTATAAGCAGTCCGGCCTGCTCGGCGTCTCCGGCATCAGCAGCGATCTGCGCGTGCTGGAAGCCAGCGCCGCCCCGGAAGCCGAACAGGCCCAGGCGCTGTTCGCCTACCGGGCCCGCGAATCACTGGCCTCGCTGGTCGCAACCCTCGGTGGCCTGGCTGTGCTGGTATTCACCGGCGGCATCGGCACCCACTCCGCGGCCATGCGCGCACGCATCTGCGATGGGCTCGGCTGGCTCGGCGTCGATCTCGATCAGGCTCGCAACACCAGCGGCGGCGCGGCACTGCACAGCGCCGCATCGCGGGTCGAAATCCACGCCGTGGAGACCGATGAGGAGATCGTGATTGCCCGCGCGTGCGCGGCGTTTCGGGCCATCAAGTAAGCAAGCAGCTAAGCAAGCAGCGCTTTTTTGGAAAACAAGGACGCCGTGCTTTCCGGGGCTCCCCAATCCCGCAACGAGCCCTGTTCGAACCGACAGTAGCCAATTCAAATCGGTCTGATTATCGTCTCGCTGTTGAACGGGAGGCGCGGACCATGAAAGCCTACCTGGCGGAACTTGTCGGAACCTTTGTACTGGTGCTGGGCGGCGTCGGCGCCGCCGTGCTCGCCGGCAGCCATATCGGCTTCGCCGGCGTGGCGCTGGCGTTCGGCCTGGCATTGCTCGCCATGGTCTACACCATCGGGCCGATCTCCGGCTGCCACATCAACCCGGCCGTCACCCTCGGGCTGTTCCTCGCCGGCAAGTTTCCCGCCGGCCGCATTGCCGGCTACTGGATCGCGCAGATTATCGGCGGGATCATCGCCGCCGGGGTGCTCTATCTGATTGCCAGCGGCCAGCCGCATTTCGACCCCGTCGCCAGCGGCTTCGGCAGCGATGGCTACGGCGCGCGATCGCCCGGCCAGTTCAGCATGACCGCCGCCTTCATCTGCGAAGTGGTGATGACGGCGTTCCTGGTGCTGACCGTGCTCGGCTCCACTGATGTGCGGGCGCCGGTAGGCTTCGCCGGCCTGGCGATCGGGCTGGTGCTGACGCTGATCCATCTGGTCTCGATCCCGGTCACCAACACCTCGGTCAACCCCGCCCGCAGCATCGGCCCGGCGCTGTTCGCCGGCGGCGCGGCAATCGGCCAACTATGGCTGTTCATCATCGCCCCGCTGATTGGCGCCGCCCTGGCCGCCGGCATCTACGCCCTGATCCGCGAACCCGACGATGTCATCGCCGCCAAGGTGGCCGAACAGGCGCTACCGCGAGAACAGCAGCAGCGACGGGAGCAATAATACCGAAGGCACGCAACAAACGCCATCCCTGGAGTCCCGTAACAACCTCCGAGACTCCAGGGAATGAAGTTTTTTTGCTTCTTTGTTTTCAAACAAAGAAAACTGGCTGACCGGGGCCGAGGAAGGCTCCCGGCCGGTTCGTGCGATTAATTGCTCTTCGGCGCGCCCTGCGGCGCGGCCGCATCCGGAGACCCGCCGGCCGCCGGAGGATTGGCATCGGAGGGCGGGTTAGCGGGCGCGGACGGGCTCGGCGCCGCCCGCTGTTGCCCGGACAGGTTCATCGCATCCATGGTCTTGCGGTCCAGCCGCCCGGTCACAGGCAAATCATGCTTCTGCTGATAGGAGCGAACCGCCGCCTGGGTGGCAGGCCCCCATCGGCCGTCAACGGTCCCATGATAGTCGCCGCTCTGCTTCAATTGGGTCTGCGCCTGGCGAACGGTTGTCCCGGAAACCCCACGCCGGGCCGACATCTGGTCCGGCGATCCCGACGCCGCGCCCTGAATGTTCGAACCCTGCGGCATCGCTCCCGCCTGCGGCGAGCCCGCCCCCTGATTCTGGCCAGACAGATTGAGCGAGTTTACCGTCTGGCTGTCCAACTGAGCGGTCTCCGGCAGGTTGTGGTGCTGCTGATACGAGCGCACCGCCATCTGGGTTGAAGGGCCCCATACGCCGTCGATATTGCCGTTATACTCGCCCTCCTGCTTCAACTGCGCCTGCGCCTGCTTGATGGTGTCCACCGACACCCCTGGCGGCTGCGGCAGCGTATAGCTCGCCTCCTGCTGGCGGTTATTATGGTCGCCAAACATGCTGCACCCAGGCAACGCCGCTACCGACGACAACAGCAGCAACGCTGTCAGACTCCGCATTCCGGTCATGACATTCCCCGCAAAAATTCAGGTGCAACAAGCACCGATGTGACCGTGGCGTCAGTTTCCGCCACTGGTGGATCAAATGCAGATCGCCCGCGATGGTTTCATCGCGCCGAAATATTGTACCAGATGCCGTGGTCCGCGAACATGACGCCGACAGAGCCGGGCCGGCTCAAATTCGAGGCCAAAACCGCGATAGAATCCGCTCAAATCGGACAAAAATCCGGCGATTTCGGCCCGCGATCGGGCGCGCGGCACCCTTGTCCCGGCGTTGTTCAAGGAACAAAACCGGCCACGCCGGGCAGCGCTGCGCCGGCGGCGCCATAAACTAGTTATGTGACATAACAATCGGCCAGCTAACTGATCATCATCAGGCTGGCATTGCCGCCGGCCGCCGTGGTGTTGGTGCTGACCGCGCGCTCCCGCAGCAGCGCTTCCAGCCGGTAGCCGGAGGCACCCCTGGTATGGATCGCCACGATCGGCCCCGTCCGCGCGGCGATGTGGCCGGCCAGCGCGCGCAGGGCGTCGGATGCGCCGTCGAACAGCACCGCGTCGCAGCGTGCCTCGGCATCATGCGTCACCTGGTTGCCGGTGGCGCGAGCGGCGGCTTCCTGTTCGGCCAGCGCCGCCGGGCTTGCGGCGACGCACAGCACCACGCCGCGCGGTTCCAGGCGGTAGAGGTTGCGCTCGCCGACCGGGCCGGGCAGTTCGGTGTCGACGCCGAGCGCCGGGGCGGGCAATGGCGGCGCCTCGGCGACCAGGCGGCGCAGATAGAGCGGGCCGCCGGCCTTCGGCCCGGTGCCGGACAGGCCATGGCCGCCGAACGGCTGCACGCCGACCACGGCGCCGATCAGCGTGCGGTTGACGTAGATGTTGCCGGCCGGTGCAGCCGCCACCGCGCGGGCGATGGTCTCGTCGATGCGGCTATGCACGCCGAAAGTGAGTGCGTAGCCGGTTGCCGCCAGGCCCGCGAGCAATGCGTCGAACCGGTCGCGGCGGTAGCGCAGCACGTGCAGCACCGGGCCGAACACCTCGCGCTTTAGCTGCGCGATATCAGCGAGTTCGATGATGGTCGGCGCCACGAAGTGGCCGGCGGCACAGTCCGGCGGCAGCGTGTTGGCGTGCACCGGGCATCCGGCGGCGCGCATCGCCGCGATATGCGCGGTGATGCCGGCGGCGGCTTGCCGGGTGATCAGCGGGCCGACATCGGTGGCGAATTCGCCCGGATTGCCGGTTTTCAACTCGGCCAAGGCACCCTTCAGCATCGCCAGCACCCGGTCGGCGACATCTTCCTGCAGGCACAGCACGCGCAGCGCCGAGCAGCGCTGGCCGGCGCTGTCGAAGGCGGAGACCAGCACGTCGCCCACCACCTGCTCGGCCAGCGCCGAGGAATCCACCAGCATGGCGTTCTGGCCGCCGGTTTCGGCGATCAGCGGCACCGGGCTGCCATCGGGGTTCAGCCGCTCGGCCAGTCGCTGCTGGATCAGCCGCGCCACCTCGGTGGAGCCGGTGAACACCACGCCGCGAATGTGCGGATCGGCCACCAGCCTGGCGCCGACCTCGCCCTCGCCGTGCAGCAATTGCAAGGCATTAGGCGGCACGCCGGCTTGGCGCAGGATCGCCACCGCGGCGGCGGCGATCAGCGGCGTCTCTTCGGCCGGCTTGGCCAGCACCGGGTTGCCGGCGGCCAGCGCCGCGGCGACCTGGCCGGTGAAGATCGCCAGCGGGAAATTCCACGGGCTGATGCAGGCGACCGGGCCGAGCGGGGTGGTCGGCCCCAGATGGTCGCGCGCCCCGGTGGCGTAGTAGCGCAGGAAATCCACCGCCTCGCGCACCTCGCCGATGGCGTTGGCGACGGTCTTGCCGGCTTCGCGGATGATCAGGCCGAGCAGCGATGGCATGCGGGATTCCAGCAGATCGGCGGCCTTCAGCAGCACGGCGGCACGCTCGGCGGCGGTGCCCCAGGAAGAGGAGAAGGCGATCGCCTGATCGACCTGCTCGGCGCTGGCATACTGCACGTAGCCGACCAGATCGGCGGCGTCGGCCGGGTTGCGCACCGGCGTGCCGGGTGGGCCGGGCGGCGGCAGATAGCGCAGCAGCCGCTGCAACTCCGCCAATTGCTGCTCGCTGGCCAGATCCAGCCCAGCGGAATTCGGCCGATTGGCGAACAAGGCGCGTGGCAGGGCGATGCGCGGGTGGCTGGCGCCGATCGGGCGTTGCGCGAGCGGGTTGGCGATCAGGTCTTCCACCGGCACCGCGGGATCGGCGATGCGGTTGACGAACGAGGAGTTGGCGCCGTTTTCCAGCAGCCGGCGCTCCAGATAGGCCAGCAGCGTCTGGTGGGTGCCGACCGGGGCGTAGATGCGGCACGGGCGGTCGAGTTTCGCCGGCCCCACCACCTGATCGTAGAGCGGTTCGCCCATGCCGTGCAGGCACTGGAACTCGTACTGGCCGGGATGGAACTCCGGGCCGGCCATGCTGTGGATGGCGGCCAGCGTCTGGGCGTTATGGGTGGCGAATTGCGGGAATACCGCGTCCGGCGCATCGAGCAGCAGGCGGGCGCAGGCCAGGTACGACACATCGGTGTGCAGCTTGCGGGTGAATACCGGGAAATCCGCCAGCCCGTCGACCTGGGCGCGCTTGATCTCGCTGTCCCAGTAGGCGCCCTTGACCAGCCGCAGCATGATGCGGCGGCCGCTGCGGCGGGCCAGGTCGATCAGCCATTCCAGCACGAACGGGGCGCGCTTCTGGTAGGCCTGCACCACGAAGCCGATGCCGTTCCAGCCGGAAAGCGCGCGGTCCAGGCACAACGCTTCCAATAGGTCGAGCGAGAGGTCCAGCCGGTCGGCTTCCTCGGCGTCGATATTGAGGCCGATATCGTAGCGCCGGGCCAGCAAAGCCAGGCCGCGCAACCGGGGCAGCAGCTCGGCCATCACCCGGCCGCGCTGGCTGCGGGTGTAGCGCGGGTGCAGGGCGGAAAGTTTTATCGAGATGCCGGGACCGTGCAGCAAGCCGCGGCCGGCGGCGGCGGCGCCGATGGCGTGGATGGCGTGCTGGTAGGCGGCCAGATAGCGCTCGGCGTCGGCAGCGGTGGTCGCCGCCTCGCCGAGCATGTCGTAGGAGTGGCGATAGCCGCGTGCCTCCATTCTGCGGGCGCGGCCGAGCGCCTGCTCGATGGTCTCGCCGGTGACGAACTGCTCGCCCAGCATGCGCATCGCCAGATCGACGCCGGCGCGGATCACCGGCTCGCCGCCGCGGCCGATGAGACGGGTGAGCGCGCCGCCGAGGCCGGATTCGCTGCCGGTGGCGACCAGCCGGCCGGTAACCACCAGGCCCCAGGTGGCGGCGTTGACGAACACCGAGGGCGACTGGCCGAGATGCGCCCGCCAGTCGCCGTCACTGAGCTTGTCGCGGATCAGCGCGTCGCGGGTGGCGCGGTCGGGGATACGCAGCAGCGCCTCGGCGAGGCACATCAGCGCCACGCCCTCCTGGCTGGACAGGTCGTATTCGCGGATCAGCCCATCCACCGCGCCGCCGGCGGGGCGGGCGCGGAGCGCGGCGACCAGCCGGCGGGCCAGGGCTTCGGTGGTAGCGGCCTCGTCGGCGGTCATCGGCGCACGGGCCAGCAGGGCGGCGACGCAATCCGGCTCCGGCGCGCGAAATGCGGCAGTGATCGCGGCCCGTAGCGGCGGTTGCGGCACGAGGTTGGTGAACGCGGGCGGGCTCATGCGGGGCTCCTCAGCGGCGACGCTGTTGGCCCCCCAGGCTACTCGGTCGGCGGGCTGCCGCCATCCTCGGATTTGCGGCGCTTGCGGGCGGCGGTGGCGTATTGGCCGCGCGGGCGCTTTTCCTGCACGTTGGGGCGGACCACGGTGTCGTAATAGTCGTCCCAGTCCTCGGGGCTGAGGAAGCTCATGTCCGGCACCAGCTCGTAGTCGTTCTGGCCGGCCTCGTCGAGCACCGAGCGTGGGATCGGCTGCACCTGGATCAGCGGGAAATCGGTGCGGAACTCGACCGGGATATCGGTGCGGGTGAGGCGGAAATTGGTGATCAGCGGGCCGAACCAGCGATCGGTCTCGATGATGCCCTCGTAGATCTGCAGGCCGGCGATCGGCGGCAGGTTGACGCAGGAGCGGCTCAGCAGGCTCCAGCCCGGCGCGGTGCGGGCGATGATGCCGGTCCACATCTGCATGATGCCCGGCTCCTGGAAGGCGCCGAGGAAGGGCGGCGCGAAGCCCTGGATGCCGTCCGGCGCGCGCTCGTCGAAATAGGGCGAGAAATTGGGGAACTGGGCGGTTTTCAGCGGCATCCACTCACCGGCGCCCTCGTAGGTCCACTGGATCGCGGCGCCGTCGAATTTCAGGCTGAAATTGATCGGTGGGAAGATGTAGTAGCCCTGGCCGGAGGCGGTGACCACCGGCTCGCAGTAGCGGAAGGCGCGGGTGGGCAGGCTGCCGGCGGCGGAGCGGTCGGCGCGCTGCGGGTAGCGGGTGGTGGGGATCATGCGATGGAACACCACGCGATGCGGCGGGCGCGGCGGGACCTCCTGGGTTTCGGGGGCTTCGCTGACCTGGGTCTCGGCTTCGCTCACGGCATTCTCCAATCACGGCTGCGGCGAGGCTGGCGGCTCGCCCGGCGTACGTAGAAAGAACCGGGCGCGTTGCTCGGTTCTTTTGGTGTAGCGCATTTTTCGACTGTTGGCGCAGTGCGTGCCTGCCCCGAGGCCACCAAAATCAGGCGCGGACCTTGGCGGCGTCGGCGGTGGCCAGCGCCGGGGACATGCCGCCCAGACGGACCTTGGCGGCGTCGGCAGTGGCCAGCGCCGGGCTCATGCCGCCGAGGCGGACCTTCGCGGCGTCGGCAGTGGCCAGCGCCGGGGACATGCCGCCGAGGCGGACCTTCGCGGCGTCGGCGGTGGCCAGCGCCGGGCTCATGCCGCCGAGGCGGACCTTCGCCAGATCAGCGGTCGCCAGGCTGGGAGCCATGCCACCGAGACGAACCAGGCATGCGCTGGAAGCCGAGGCGGTCGTGCTGATGATGACGGTCATTGTGTAGTCCCTTCCGAGATACCGGGGCCTGGGGGCCGGCCCGGTGTGAATTCCATGAAGGGATACTTTCACGTTCCGCTGAATACCGTCGTATTAACGACGTCAAGACGACGTTAATACGCATGTTAGACGGCGTTTTAACGTTATCGGTTTTCGATCACGAATTGCTCACGAAAAGCCGGACAAAAGATGAACATCGACCGCAACGGATATGCACGCACCGGGTTTCAAGTGTAGCTTTGTTATTTCACGACATGCAAGAAATTTGCACAAGCTATTGTGATCATTATGCTTTTTTGAGGATCCGGTGTGTCGTCGTTGCCTCATCACGGAGCATCCGGTTAGGCATGTTTGATAGCCGTTCGTCAACCCCTGCACTGGCACCGTTAGCGGCGGCGGTGACCCGTTTGACGATCCCGGATTCCCTGTCATGTCACGTCGCTGTCGCCGTGCGGTCTCGCGGCAGGTGCCAGCGTGAATGAGGCTTGCGCGACTCGCTGCTTGTGAATTGATGCTGGCGATACGCTGTGCCGCGCCAGATTAACGCCGTTTCACTGCCCGGGAGTCCCGCCATGCCGCTGCAAGTCGCCGTCGGTCCGCCGCAACTGGTGATCCATCATGGTCAGACGGTGTGGGCCAGCGAGCCGGATGGCCAGGTTTCCGACCCGAGCGACAAGGGCCTGCTGTTTCGCGACACCAGGCTGATCAGCAACTGGCACCTGTACGCCAACGGCGAAACCTGGGAGCTGACCAATGGCGGCGCGCTGTCGCATTTCGCCGCCCGGGTGTTCCTCACCAACCGGCGCATCCCGAACCAGGATGGCGACGTGCCGGAGCACACGCTGAGCCTGATGCTCGGGCGCTGGATGGAGGACGGTGTGCATGAGGACCTCGATCTCACCAATCACGGCACCGGGCGCGCCCGCTTCAACCTGGAAATCGGCATCCGCTCCGACTTCGCCGATCTGTTCGAGATCAAGTCCGGCCGGCTGGTGCGGCGTGGCCGGATCGCCACCGAATGGGTGGAGGCGGCGCAATGCCTGCGCACCAGCTACTCCAACGAGGATTTCCTGCGCGCCGTCTCGGTCACCGCGAAGGGCGATTCGCCGGCCGCCTATGCCAATGGCCGGTTGAGCTTCGCCGTCGATCTGCCGCCCGGCGCCAGTTGGCACGCCTGCCTGCTGTACGACCTGGAGGACGACGGCAAGCGGTTGCTGGCGCCGACCGGCTGCATTGGCTCCGCGGCGGACAGCGCCGGCGGGCGGGAATTGCGGACCTGGCACGAGCAGGCGACCAAGCTCGAAGCGTCGAACAGCGGCACCGGCCGGGTCTGGCACCAGGCGGTGGCCGACATGGCGGCGCTCGGCATGCCGGTGGATGGCGAACTGATCCCGGCCGCCGGGCTGCCCTGGTTCATGGCGATTTTCGGCCGCGACAGCCTGATCGTCTCGCTGCAGACGCTGCTGCTGGCGCCGACCTTCGCGCATGGCGCGCTGGCGGTGCTGGGGGCGCGGCAGTCCGACGTGCTGGACCATGAGCGCGACGCCGAGCCGGGCAAGATTCTGCACGAGCTGCGGCGCGGCGAACTGGCGCATTTCAAGCTGATTCCGCACACGCCGTATTTCGGCACCGCCGACGCGACGCCACTCTATATAGTGCTGCTGCACGAAACCTGGCGCTGGACCGGCGAGCGGGCGCTGCTGGAGCGGCATCTGGCAACCGCCGAGCGCTGCCTGGCCTGGATCGACGCCTATGGCGACCGCGACAGCGACGGCTTCCAGGAATACGCCACCCGCAGCTCGCACGGTTACGAGAACATGGGCTGGAAGGATGCCGACGACGCCGTGCTCTACCCCGACGGCAGCATGGTCAAGGGCCCCAAGGCGCTGTGCGAGCTGCAAGGCTACGTCTATGCCGCCTGGACCGGGATGGCGGAAATCTACGACGCGCTGGAGCGGCCGGGCGACGCGGTGCGCATGCGCGAGCGCGCCACGACGCTGTATAACCGCTTCAACGATGCGTTCTGGAGCGACGAGCTCGGCTTCTACGCCTTCGCGCTGGATGGCGACAAGAAACAGGTGCTGAGCGTCGCCTCCAATGTCGGGCATTGCCTGTGGAGCGGCATTATCCGGCCGGAGCACGCGCGCCAGGTGGTGGACGTGCTGATGGGCGAGGCGATGTTCAGCGGCTGGGGCATCCGCACGCTGTCGGCCGAGCACCCGGCGTTCAACCCGTACAGCTACCATAACGGCTCGGTCTGGCCGCACGATAACGGGCTGATCGCGCTGGGCCTGCGCCGCTACGGCTTTACCGCGGAAATCGGCCGGCTGGCCGAGGCGATGGGCGAGGCGGCGAATTTCTTCGCCATGCGCCAGGTGCCGGAGCTGTTCGCCGGCATCAAGCGCAGCGAGTCGGGCTTCCCGGTGCAGTGCCTGGGCGCCAACGTGCCGCAGGCCTGGGCGGCCGGCTCGGCATTCTCGTTCATGCAGGCGCTGCTCGGCCTGGAGCCGGATGCGCCGCACGGCGTGCTGCGTGTGGCGCCGGCGCTGCCGGACTGGCTGCCGGAGGTGGTGCTGCGCGACCTGCGGCTGGGGGCGGAGAGCTTCGACCTGCGGTTCTGGCGCGATGGCGCGGCGAGCCGGGTGGAGGTGCTGCAGGGGCGGGCGGAGGCGGTGGTGCAGCGGTAATCGCCGTCTGGCGCCTTGTCGTTATATTCTGCTGGCTATACCGTGGCGGCTCCGTTCGGAGAGCGCGCATGGTTCGCATCGTGGCTGCCCTGATCCTCTGCGTCGCCAGCCTCACCACCCCGGCGCGGGCCGCCGGCCTTACCGTGTTCGCCGCCGCCAGCCTGACCAACGCGATGCAGGACATCGCCGCGGCCTGGCGGAAGCAGGGCGGCGTGCCGATCCATCTCAGCCTCGACTCCAGTTCGACGCTGGCGCGGCAACTGGAGCAGGGCGCGCCGGCCAACCTGTTCGCTTCCGCCGATGTCAAATGGATGGACTGGGCGCAGCAGCGCAAGCTGATCGCCGACGACACCCGCAAGACGCTGCTGGGCAACAGCCTGGTACTGGTTATGCCGCATGACCATCTCACCTGCGTTACGATCTCGCGGGACTTCGACCTCGCCGCCCTGCTCGGCGCCAACGGGCGGCTGGCGGTCGGCGATCCGGCGCATGTGCCGGCCGGGATCTACGCCAAACAGGCGCTGACCCATCTCGGGCTGTGGGCCTCGGTAGAGCACCGCCTGGCCAGTGCCGCCAATGTGCGCGCCGCCCTGCTGCTGGTGGAACGCGGCGAGGCGCCGGCCGGCATCGTCTATGCCACTGACGCCGCGGTGGCGCCCGGCGTGGCGATCGCCGGCACCTTCCCCGAGGACAGCCACCAGCCGATCGCCTATCCTTTCGCGGTAACTCGCGCCGGCGATACCGCGGACGCGCGCGCGTTGATGGCGTTTCTCGCCGGACCGACGGCGATGGGGATTTTTGTTAAGTACGGGTTTAAGGAAGCGAAGTAAGTAGTTCTTTTTTGAAAAAAGAACTAAAAAACTTTATTCCCTTGCCGCGTCGAGGTGGTGGCTCCGTTCACTCCAATGAATAAAAAGTTTTTTTGCTTGGCGGATTCAACATTCGGAGCGAACACCGGGCGTGGGAGTATGTTTGGCAGCTTTGGCATGGAGAGCCAAGAGCTTGGTGAACTGTTCCTCTGGAGTGGCGAAGTCGAGGGTTTTGCGTGGCCGGGCGTTGAGGCTGTTGGCGACGGTATCGAGGTCAGCCTGATCGAACGCGGCGAGCGAGGTTCCTTTGGGAAAATACTGGCGCAACAAGCCATTGGTGTTCTCATTCGAGCCGCGCTGCCACGGCGCATGCGGGTCGGCAAAGAACACCCGCATGCCGGTGGTCAGCGCCAGGCGCTCGTGCTGCGCCATCTCTTTGCCCTGGTCGTAGGTCAGCGTCTTGCGCAGCGGCGGCGGGATGGCGTTCAGCGCACCGGCAAATGCGCTTGCCACCACCTCGGCCTTGCGGGTTGCCATCGGCACCAGAACCACGAAGCGGGTCGTCCGCTCCACCAGCGTGCCGATCGCACTCGCCCCGCCGGCGCCCAGGATCAGGTCCCCCTCCCAGTGGCCCGGCACCAGCCGGCCCTCAACCTCCTCAGGCCGCTCTCTTATGTTGGTGATATTGCACAGTTTGCCGCGACGCTCGCTACCCTTCGGTTTGCGGCCCCGCATCGGCTTGTCTTGCCGCAGGCAGCCAATCAGTTCCCGGCGCAACTCGCCGCGCGGGACGGCATAGATCGCAGCGTAGATCGCCTCATGCGATACCGACACGCCCGAGGACTGCTCCACCCCTGCCTCCATTCGCTTGCGCCGCCCAGATATCTGCTCCGGCGACCAGCCCAGGAACAGCAGCCGCACCACCTCGTCCCACAGCACGCCACCCGAGCCGAGCCGTCGCTTGCGACCACACCGCCGGTGGGCCACCGCAGCTTGTGCGGCCGCCGCTTGCCCGCCATAGACCGAGGCGCCCCCATGCCGCGCTATCTCTTCCGAGATCGTCCCCGCAGAGCGCCCAAGCTCGCGCGCTATCGCCCGGATCCCACACCCATCTCGCA
Source organism: Acetobacteraceae bacterium (assembly GCA_035497095.1). Classification (GTDB taxonomy): domain Bacteria; phylum Pseudomonadota; class Alphaproteobacteria; order Acetobacterales; family Acetobacteraceae; genus 70-18. The sequence continues at coordinate 22,091 of DATJEA010000613.1, forward strand.
GCCGAACCTCAACCACACAACGGTCATGAACCGTCAGCTTGCGACGCGATCCCAACATCTCACTACCCTATGCTTCAGTCCCGCCTCAGATGGTGTTCGCTCCCAAACTTGAATCCGCCCTTTCTTTTTGTTCACAACAAGAAGACTCTTCCTCGCTTCAGGAGCCGCCCCATCGCCCCCTACCTGACCCCAGATGAATGGACCGCCGTTCGCCTGACGCTGAGCATCGCGGCACGCAGCGTGGTGTTCGGGCTGCCGCTGGCGGTGCTGGTGGCCTATGTGCTGGCGCGTTGCCGTTTCCCTGGCCGGGCGGTGCTGGATGCGCTGGTGCATCTGCCGATGGTGCTGCCGCCGGTGGTGGTGGGCTGGCTGCTGCTGTTGCTGTTCGGGGTGCGCGGGCCGTTCGGCGAGGTGCTGTGGGCCTGGTTCGGCATCCGGCTGGTGTTCACCGCCAACGGCGCCGCGCTGGCCTGCGGCGTGATGGCGTTTCCGCTGATGGTGCGGGCGATCCGGCTGTCGCTGGAGGCGGTCGATCCGGGGTTGGAGCAGGCGGCGCGCACGCTCGGCGCCGGCTGGTGGGACCGGCTGGCCACCGTCACCTTGCCGCTGGCGGCGCCCGGTATTCTGGTGGGCGCGATCGTCGGCTATGCGGCGAGCCTGGGCGAGTTCGGCGCGGTGATCACCTTCGCCGCCAACATCGCCGGCCAGACCCAGACGCTGCCGCTGGCGATCTACACCGCGTTGCAGACGCCGGGCGGCGAGGCGGTGGCGGCGCGGCTGTCGCTGGTCTCGATCGTGTTGGCGGTGGTGGGGCTGGTGCTGGCGGAGTGGGGTGGGGCGCGGCTGCGGCGGCGGGTGGGGAGATGATCCAGGTTCGGCTGCGGCACAGCTTCGGCGCGTTCGCGCTCGATCTGGCGTTCAGCGCGCCGACGCCGGGGGTGACGGTGCTGTTCGGGCCGTCCGGGTCGGGCAAGACCTCGGTGGTGGCGGCGCTGGCCGGGCTTTTGCGGCCGCAATACGGCCAGATCAGCGTGGATGGCGCGGCGTTGCAGGACAGCGAGGCCGGGGTGTTCCTGCCGCCGGAGCGCCGGCGGCTCGGGCTGGTGTTTCAGGACGCGCGGCTGTTTCCGCATATGTCGGTGGAGTCGAATCTGCGCTACGGCATGCGGCGGGCGCCTTCCGGCCCGATCGGGTTCGCCGACGTGGTGGAGTTGCTGGGCATCGGCGCATTGCTGGTCCGCCGGCCGCACAGCCTGTCGGGCGGCGAGCGGCAGCGAGTGGCGATCGGCCGGGCGCTGCTGTCGCAGCCGCGGCTGCTGCTGATGGACGAGCCGCTGGCCAGCCTGGACCTGGCACGCAAGGCGGAGATCCTGCCCTATCTGCTGCGGCTGAAAACCGCACTGGCGCTGCCGATCGTCTACATCACTCACGCGCCCGACGAGGTGTTCGCGATCGCCGATACGCTGGTGCTGCTGGAGGCCGGGCGGGTGCTGGCCTCAGGCCCGCTCACCGAGCTGACCGCCCGCGGCGACCTGCCGCTGGCCGCGCGCGATGATGCCGGCGCAGTGCTGCCGGCCGAGATCGCCGAGCATCACCCGGCGCGCCGCCTGTCGCTGCTGCATGCCGGCGGCATGCGGCTGTGGCTGCCGCTGATCGCGGCGCCGGTCGGCACCAGGCTGCGGCTGCGCATTCCGGCGCGCGAGATCATTCTGGCCACCGCGGCGCCCGAGGGCATCAGCCTGCACAACATCGTGCCTGGCCGGGTGCGCGCGGTAACCGAGGATGCCGCCCGCCATGCCGCGCTGGTGGAGGTCGATGCCGGCGGCGCCGTGCTGCTGGCCCGCATCACGCCGGACGCGGTGGCGCGGCTCGCCCTGGCGCCGGGGGTGGCGGTGCTGGCGCTGGTCAAGTCGATGGCGGTGGATGTGCTGCCGCGGTAAGCATGCAAGGCGCATCGACCGGCCGGCCGATGCGCCTCTTTCCTGGTTGTCGGGCGAGCGGCTTACCAGTTGGGGGTTGGCCTGGTTGGCGAGCGAGGTCTGGTGGAAGCCCTGGTTGATGGTGCTGAATCCGACCAGCGAGCCGGAAGATGCATCCGCCGCGACGGACGCCGTTACCTGCACGCTGACAGAGAAATTCTGGAATGCGGCAGAGAGGACGAAATCACCCTGCGCTGTCGGGGTGGTTGCCGAAGTGTGGCTTGGCTCAATGGCCGACCGCCCGACCAGTTGGGTGTGCGCGGCGTCGGCATAGACCGACTCGACCGCAGTCAGCATCAGGCCATCGCCGACCTGATAATGCGGCATGAACGCCTGTTCCAGCCTGGAAATTCCCTGGCCGGCGGTCAGTTGGTGCACATCATATGTGAAGGTGAGCGACAGCGTTGCGCCGGGCACCAATGCATCAGCCGTGAAGCCGGCCCATGCCAGCCCTTG
>DATJEA010000614.1:0-6964 GCA_035497095.1 Acetobacteraceae bacterium
TCACCTGGATCACCTACGGCGGCGATGAGGCTGGGATCGTCTGTCGGCTCGACTTCGCGCACGAGCCCGAAACGGCAACCTTCGCGTCGATCACCCACCTGCGCTTCGACGCCCGTCTGCCGCTGGCCCGCGACATCGCCGTCTATAAAAAGCACCGCGTCAAACGTCTGCGCCGTCAGCCGGCATAGCCAAACAACTCCGGCCAGGGTCGCGGCACACCATCAAGTAAAATCGCCCGTGATGTCCCCGCGACGCTTTCGCCGGCGGGCAGCGATGCCGCGAAGGTCGCGGGACAGATTGAGACGCCTCGCCCTCCTGGTCCCATCATGCGGCGGCCGCGCGCCGACCGCGAAGCGCGGCGAGTGACCCGCAGGAGTGGCGTGACCCCAACAACCCCAATCAGAGAAGCCACTTACCGCTTCTGCACGACAAACCGCCGATACGCCCCGCCCACCCCGATCAGCACCAGCCCGAGCCCGAGGAACGACAGCACCCGCCACAGCCCTTCCAGCCCGGCCATGTCGATCAGGAACGCCTTGGCGGTCACCAGCCCGATGATCGCCAGCGCCGCCAGCCGGATCGCCCGCTGCCCGCTCGCCATGCCGAGCGCCAGCAGCGCCCCGCCATAGGCCAGCCAGCCGCCCGACCAGGCCCAGAGCTCGCCGTCCTCGATCGGCGCCGCCTCCAGCCCCAGCGCGCCGGGATGATAGAGCAGGCGGATTTCCAGCCCGACCCACAGCAAGCCGGCCAACACCGCGTAGCCGCCCAGCAGCCTGGCCCAGTTCGGCTGGCGCAGTTCCGGCGCCGAGCTTGCCAACCCGGCCAGCACCGCCGGCAACAGATAGCCGCAGAGCAACGCGGTCTGCCCGGCCGGATCGTTGGTCACTGCCGGATTGCCGAGCAGCAGCAGCACGGCGCCGAACAGCGCCAGCACGCCCAGCACCCGCCAGGCCCAGCCCTGCACCACCCGCCCGGTGCGCCGCGCCAGATGCAGCAGCAGGCTCGCCTGCACCGCCAGCGCCGACACGTCCAGCGCCGCCTCGGTGAAGCTGCCGTCGGCGACCAGATCGCCGCCAGTGGACCAGTGGCGGATTTCCAGCGCCACCAGCGCCGCCACCAGCACCACCGCGCCCGCCTCCAGCACCGCCACCGCGCGGTCGTCGCCGCGCTTGCGGAACGTCCAAGCCGACAGCGCGAAGGCGGCGGCCGGCACGCCGTAGCTCGGCAGCAGCCCGTTCACCAACGGCAGCGTGCCGAAGGCGTAGTCCACCAGATAGCCATTCAGCAGCAGCCGCACCAGCACCAGCGCCGCCGCCGCCAGCGCCACAAGGCGCAGCGGCGGCAGGTCGGCCTGCGCCTCGATCCAGGCCAGCGGCGGCAGCAGCAGCGCGATCGCCAGGGTCAGCCACTGGTCGGCGAGCAGCATCGCGCAGCCCAGCGCCAGCGCGGCCACGGCGCCGGCCGCATGCACCCCGGCCCGCTTTCGATCCGCCCCCGCCGCCCAGGCCGCGGCGACCAGCCCGCCCGTCAGCGCCAGTGCCGCGAACGCCCACAGCGCCACCGGCTGGAACAGCCCAGCCTGCACATAGGTCACCGCCAGCGTCAGCACCGGCACCGCGGCGACCAGCGCCGCCCACGGCAACCGCCGCGCCCGCCGCCGCTCCAGCCACAGCCCGGCCAGCGCGTAGAACGCCGCCAGCAGCACCGCGACGCCAAGCAGCGGCCGGATCGTCTCCGGCGCCCAGGCGCCCGGCAGCACCGCCATCACATAACCTTCGGTGGCCAGCACCTCGCCGGTCGGCTGCCAGGCCGGCAACGCCCAGACCAACAGAGTGAGCAGGAACACCAGCGCCGCCAGCCAGGGCAGCCGGTCCAGCCGAGGTTCGGTAGCGCCGCGCCAGACCGCCAGCGGCGACAGCAGCAGCAACCCGGCGCGCACCCACGGGTCGGGCACGGCTGCCGCCAGCAGCAACCCGGCGGCGGCCAGGGCGGCGAACGGCAGCCAGCAGAGCCGGCGGCCAATCGGATGCTCCAGCGCCGCTCCCGGCAGCAGCAGCAGATGCAGCGTCGCGGCGGCCGGCACGAACAGCCCCGGCGCCCAGGTCTCCGCCCCCAGCCCGCCGGTCGCCGCCAGCGCCACCCAGATTGCCCCGGCGATGGTCGCCGCCCAGCCCAGCCAGGCCCAGGCGGTATGCCGCACCACCAGCAGCGCCGCCGCGGTCACCAGCAGCAGATAGCCGAACAGCCCCGGCGCATACGGCGCATCGGCGGCCACCAGTGCCGGCGTGACATAGGCACCGGCAATCCCGATCGCCGCCACCAGCACGCCGTGCCGCAGCGACAGCGCCATGCCGGCCAGTGCGGTCGCCGCCAGCAGAATGAAGCCGATGATCGGCGGCACCAGGTCATACAGCGGCCCCGCGCCATAGGCGGCGCCGAACAGCACTGCCACGCCTCCGGCCGCCAGCGCCGGCGGCATCTGGTCGCGCCCCAGTCCCGCCTCGTCGCGTGCCGGCCGTCGACTGAGCCATTCCGCAGCGACCACCAGCGCCAGGCCCAGCAGCGCCGCCAGCGTGCAGCGCACCGCCGGCCCCAGCAACCCCTGGTCCACCGCATAGCGCACCAGGAACACTCCGGAGAGCAGCAGCGCCGCCGCCCCCAGCCAGACCCCCCAGCGCTGAGTCAGCAGCGCCTCCAGGTCGCGCGGCGGCGTACTATCGGGGTCCGCCTGCTCCGGTTCGCCCGGCTCAGGCACGACCGGTCCAGGCGGCACACGCTCGGGCGCCGCCGCCACCTCGGCCTCCGGCACGGCGGGAGGCATGGCCCAAGGCGATGGTGGGGGTGCCACCACAATTTCGTTCGGCGGCCCCGATGCGGCAGCCAACTGCTCCCGAAGCATCGCCACTTCGCGTAGCGCGCGCAGTGCCTTGAAAAACCCGACCAGCCCCAGCACCCAGCCGGCCGCCACCAGCAGCAGCAGCAAAACGAAAAATTCCATTCCGCTATCGGTGCGCAACCCGGCCCTGCGGTCAAGCGATTTGCCACCGCCCGCCGCCCTTGCTACACCCCGCCGCGCGCCGGCACCCCTGGAGGCCGGCGTTTTCAGTTCTAGGAGCGAACCAATGGCCGAACTCACCACGATCGAGGCCGAGGCGCGCGAGCGTGCAGGTAAGGGGGCAGCACGCGCGGCTCGGCGGCAGGGCAAGGTGCCCGCAGTCATCTACGGCGCCAAGACGGCGCCAACCCTCATTGCGCTGGACCCCAAGCAGGTGATGCGCGAATTGCATCGCGGCGGCTGGCGCTCGCGTCTGTACGGCGTGAAAATCGGCGCCGAGACCACCCGCGCGCTGATCCGAGAGGTGCAGTTCCACCCGGTGACCGACCAGCCGGAGCATGTCGACTTCCAGCGCCTCGCCCCCGGCGAGATGATGCGCGTCGCGGTCACCGTGCTGTTCCAGAACGAGGCCACCAGCGTCGGCCTGAAGCGCGGCGGCATGCTGAACGTGGTGCGCCACACCGTGGAATGCTTCGTCGACCCCGACAACGCGCCGGAGCATTTCGAGGCCGACCTGGCGGAACTGGACATCAACGACAACGTTCGCTGGTCCAACCTGAAGGGCACTGAGAACGTGAAGCCGGTGATCAGCGACCGCGATTTCGTCATCGCCACCGTCGCCGCGCCGACCAAGATGCCGGACGCCCCGGCCGAGACTGCCGCCGCCGCGCCGGTTGCCGCCGCCGCCGCCCCGGCCAAGGCTGCCGCCCCGGCCAAGGCCGCCGCCAAGCCGGCCGCCAAGAAGAAGTAAGCGGCTTTTCCGTCTGGAGGCAGCGCCATGCTCCTGTGGGTCGGGCTGGGCAATCCCGAGCCGGGGATGGCCCGCCAGCGCCACAATATCGGCTTCATGGCGCTCGACGTGATCGCCATCCGCCACGGTTTCTCGCCGTGGCGGCAACGGTTCAAGGGGCTGGTCGCCGAGGGTGTTGTCGGCGGCGAGAAAATCCTGGCGCTGAAGCCGCTCACCTACATGAACGCCTCGGGCGAGAGCGTGCAGGCGGCGCAGGCCTTCTACAAGCTCGACCCGGGGGCGATCACCGCCTTCCACGACGAACTCGATCTCGTGCCCGGAAAAGTGCGGGTGAAGCGCGGCGGTGGTGCCGCCGGGCATAACGGCCTGCGCAGCATGGACCGCATGCTCGGCACGCCGGATTACTGGCGCGTCCGCCTCGGCATCGGCCACCCCGGCAGCAAGGCGCGGGTGATGCCGCATGTGCTCGGCGATTTCGCCAAGGCGGACCTGGACTGGCTGCTGCCGCTGCTCGATGCGGTCGCCGACGCCGCCGCATTGCTCGCCGCCGGTAAGCCGGAGGATTTCATGACCAAAGTGGCGCTTCTCACACAGGACGCATCGTAATGGGCTTCAACTGCGGCATCGTCGGCCTGCCCAATGTCGGCAAGAGCACGCTGTTCAACGCGCTGACCGCAACCGCCGCGGCGCAGGCGGCCAACTATCCGTTCTGCACCATCGAGCCGAATGTCGGCCGCGTCGCAGTGCCCGACCCCCGGCTCGACATGCTGGCCCAGATCGGCAAGTCGCAGAAAACCGTCCCGACCAGCCTGGAATTCGTCGACATCGCCGGCCTGGTGCGCGGCGCCAGCCGGGGCGAGGGGCTCGGCAACCAGTTTCTCGCCAATATCCGCGAGGTCGATGCCATCGTCCACGTGCTGCGCTGCTTCGAGGACGGCGACGTGACCCATGTCGAAGGCAGCGTCGACCCGATCCGCGACGCCGAGACGGTCGAAACCGAGTTGATGCTCGCCGACCTCGACAGCCTGGAGAAACGCCTGCTCGCCGCCCAGAAAAAGGCGCGCGGTGGCGACAAGGAGAACCTCGCCGCGGTCGCGCTGATGGAGCCGCTGGTCGAAGCCCTGCGCGACGGCCGCATGGCCCGCACCGCGATTCCCGCCGGCGAGGAGGATGCAGTCCGCCGCCTGCAACTGCTCACCGCCAAGCCGGTGCTGTATGTCTGCAACGTCGAGGAGGCCAGTGCGGCCACCGGCAACGCCCATTCCGCCCGCGTCGCCGCCCGCGCCGCCGCCGAGGGCGCGCAACACGTCATCGTCTCGGCGGCGATCGAGGCCGAAGTCAGCCAACTCCCCGAATCTGACCGCGCCGAATTCCTCGAAGGCCTCGGCCTGCACGACAGCGGCCTCGACCGGGTGATCCGCGCCGGCTACGCGCTGCTCGGCCTGATCACCTATTTCACCTGCGGCCCCAAGGAAACCCGCGCCTGGACCATCACCCAGGGCACCAAGGCCCCGGCCGCCGCCGGCGTCATCCACGGCGACTTCGAACGCGGCTTCATCGCCTGCGAAACCATCGGCTACGACGACTACGTGGCGCTGAAAGGCGAAACCGGCGCCAAGGCGGCTGGCAAGATGCATGTCGAGGGCAAGGACTACGTGGTCCGCGACGGCGACGTGCTGCTGTTCCGCTTCAACGTCTGAGCAGAAGCCAACCCCCATGGCGCGCAGCGCCACCAGAAAGTTTTTCTGCTTCTTTTTGTTCACAAAAAGAAGGCCCTTCTCTACCCGCACCCGCCCTCGAACAACCGCCGCAGCGCCTCCGACACCCCCACCGCCCCCTTCGCCGCCGGCCTGCGGAACGTCCCGGCGGTCGCCTTGCGCACCCCGAGCCGCACCAGCAGTTCCGCCTGCCCGACCGCCGCCGCCACGCCATCCACCAGCGGCACCGGCACCAGATGCGCCACCTCGCCCGCCAGCCCGGCCAGCGGCGCCCCGCCCAGGATCACCACGTCGGCCTCGTCCTCGGCCACCGCCCGCCGGCACATCTCCACCAGCAGCGCCGCCTTCTCCGCCTGCACCTCCCCGATATCGGCAAACGGCGCATCCAGGCAGCGAATCGCCGCCAGCCGCCCGGCCAACCCGTTATACTCCACGCATTCCCGGTACCACGGCCCCAGCGCCACCGCGAAGGTGACGATCGCGAACCGCCGCCCCAGCATGCACGCCGTCAGCATCGCCGCCTCGGCCAGGCCGATCACCGGGATATCCAGCAACTCCCGCGCCCCGCCGACGCCAGGGTCGCCGAACGCCGCCACCACGGCCGCATCGCAGCCCGGCGCGTGCTCGGCCAGCAACTCCAGCGTGGTCCGCCCGGCCACCGCCGCCTCCGCCCGGGTCGCGATATACGGCACCCCGGCGCCCCCGGTCACCGCCACCAGCTCGGTTCCCGGCGCCGCCGCCCGCCGCGCCACCGCGGCAATCCGCTCGGTGATCGCAACGGAGGTATTCGGATTGGCCAGCAGAATCTTCATCCCGCCACGCTACCCCAGGCCCCCACCCTTGGCCACGCCGCCCCGCCCGGCCACACTGGCGCAAAGGAAACCCATATGCGCCTCACCAACGCCCGCCTCGAAGACGCCACCCTCGTCGACCTCACCATCGAGGCCGGGCGCATCGCCGCCATCAGCCCCGCCACCGGCCGCCTCGGCGACATCGACCTCGAATCCCGCCTGCTCCTCCCCGCCCTGACCGACGGCCATGTCCATCTCGACAAGACCGTCCTCGGCATGCCCTGGCGCCCGAACAGCGGCGCCCCCACCGTCGCCGGCCGCGTCGAAAACGAGCGCCGCCTCCGCCGCTCCCTCACCCCGGTCCCGCAACGCGCCGCCGCCCTGCTGCATCGCATGATCGCCAGCGGCACCACCCGGCTCCGCACCCATGTCGACATCGACGACGAGATCGGCCTGGATAACTTCCACGCCCTGCAAGCCGTCATCGCCCAGCACCGCGCCGAAGCCGACATCGAACTCGTCGCCTTCCCGCAAAGCGGCATCCTGCGCCGCCCCCGCGTCGCCGACCTGCTCGATGCCGCGCTGGCCGAAGGTGCGGACCTGATCGGCGGCCTCGACCCCGCCAGCTACGACGGCGACGCCCGCGCCC
>DATJEA010000615.1:0-12440 GCA_035497095.1 Acetobacteraceae bacterium
GTCGCCCTCGGGTTCCGGTTCCTGCGGCTTGGGCTCGCTCGCCATGCGATCCAGCAATGGCGGCACAGCGTTCATGCGCATGTAAAGTTCTGTATTGTCTTCAGCCTGGCCGGAGATGATCAGCGGCGTGCGCGCTTCGTCGATCAGGATGCTGTCCACCTCGTCGACGATGGCGTAGTTGAAATCCCGCTGCACCATCTCGTCCAGCCGGTATTTCATGTTGTCGCGCAGGTAGTCGAAGCCGAACTCGTTGTTGGTGCCATAGGTGATGTCGCTGGCATAGGCGGCGCGGCGCTCGGTCTCGTCCAGCCCATGCACGATCACCCCGGTGGTCAGGCCGAGGAACGAATACACCTGCCCCATCCATTCGGCGTCGCGGCTGGCGAGGTAGTCGTTGACGGTGACCAGATGCACGCCCTTGCCGGGCAGCGCGTTGAGGTAGATCGGCAATGTGGCCACCAGGGTCTTGCCCTCGCCGGTCTTCATCTCGGCGATCTTGCCCTCGTGCATCACCATGCCGCCGATCAGCTGCACGTCGAAATGCCGCATGCCGAGGATGCGCCGCGACGCCTCGCGCACTACCGCGAAGGCTTCCGCCAGCAGGCTGTCGAGCGCCTCGCCGGCGGCCAGGCGGGTGCGGAATTCGACCGTCTTGGCCGCCAGATCATTGTCCGAGAGCGCCTGCATGGCCGGCTCCAGGGCATTGATCTGTGGCACCCGGCGCTGATATGCCTTCAGCGAGCGGTCATTGGCGGAGCCGAACACGGCGCGAGCGATGGTGGAGAACATGAAGACCCTTCCGGGAAAACCGGGCTGAACCGCGTTCAGATAAGGCGCGGGCGGGCCGCGGTCAACGATTTGCCGCCTTGCCGCATGGCTGGTGTTCTTGTAGGCGCAACACGCTTCGGCCATCATCACGCTGTTCCCGGAAGGATTACCCCCGCATGCGGGCCATTCGCCTGACTGCCGCCGCCCTCGCCTTGCTCGCGGCGCCCGCTTGCCTGATCGCCGCGCAGGCGCAAACCCCGCCCGTGGCCACGCCGCAGGTCGCGCCGGCCGCGGACGCCAACCCCGTGGTGGCGCGGGTCGGTGACGAGGAGGTGCATCTGAACGACCTCTCCACCGCCGCGCAGGACCTGCCGCAGCAACTGCGCGGCATGCCGCCGGCCATGCTGTACCCGATGCTGCTGAACCAGGCGATCGACAGCAAGGCGCTGCTGCTGCTGGCGCGCAAGGAGAAGCTGGACCAGGACAAGGCGGTGCAGGCGCAAATCCAGCACGCCGCCGACCAGGCGTTGCAGACCGCGCTGCTGACCCGCGAGATCGGCCCGGACGTGACCGAAGCGGCGATCAAGGCGCGCTACGAGAAGGATATCGCCGGCAAGCCGGGCGAGGAGGAGGTGCACGCGCGCCATATCCTGGTCGCCACCGAGGCGGAGGCCCGCACGGTGATCGACGAACTGGCCAAGGGCGGCGATTTCGCAACGCTCGCGAAAAAATACAGCACCGATCCGGGCGGGGCCAGCGGCGGCGACCTGGGCTTCTTCAAGCAGGGCGACATGGTGCCGGAATTCGCCGCCGCGGCGTTCGCGCTGAAGCCCGGCGAGGTGTCGAAGCAGCCGGTGAAGAGCCAGTTCGGCTGGCATGTGATCCAGGTGCTGGAACGCCGCGCCGCCAAGCCCGCGACCTATGAAGAGTCGCACGACGCGCTGCGCCAGAAGATGATCCGCGAGAGCATGGCCCGGCTGCTGGAGAAGGCGCATGCCGGGCTGAAGATCGAAAAATTCAACCCCGATGGCAGCGTGCCCAGCCCGGCGGATACCGCCGTGCCGCCGCCGGCCACCGGCACCAAGCCGTAACCAACAGGGGAACGCCGCCGATGGCCAACGCCGTATCACCGCTCGCAACCAGGCTGCCCGACTTGCCACCGCTGGCCGGGGTTCGGCTGGGGGCGGCGGCGGCCGGCATCCGCTACCAGGGCCGCACCGACCTGGTGATGGTGGAAATGGCCGCGGCAACCACCGTGGCCGGGGTGTTCACCTCGTCCAAATGCCCCGGCGCGCCGGTGGACTGGTGCCGCTCGGTGCTGCCGGCCGGCAAGGCGCGGGCGCTGGTGGTGAACGCCGGCAACGCCAACGTGTTCACCGGCCGCGCCGGGCTGGAGGCCACCCGCGCCACCGCCGGCGCCGCCGCCGACCTGGTGGGCTGCGCGCCGAAGCAGGTGTTCCTCGCCTCCACCGGGGTGATCGGCGAGGTGCTGCCGCATGCGCGGATCAGCGCAGCGCTGCCGGCGCTGCACGACGCCCTCACCGAGGATGGCTGGGAGGCGGCGGCGCGCGGCATCATGACCACCGACACCTTCCCCAAGGCCAGCACCCGCACCGCCGAGATCGGCGGCGCCGAGGTGCGGATCAGCGGCATCGCCAAGGGCAGCGGCATGATCGCGCCGGACATGGCGACCATGCTGTGCTTCATCTTCACCGACGCCAAGATCCCGTCCGGCGCGTTGCAGCCGCTGCTGGCGAAGGGCGTCGATGCCAGCTTCAACTGCACCACGGTGGACAGCGACACCTCCACCTCCGACACCGTGCTGCTGTTCGCCACCGGGGCCGCCAAACATCCGCGGGTCACCGCCGAGGGCGGCACGGTGCTGAAGGATTTCGCCCGGGCGCTGAACGAGGTGCTGATGGACCTGGCGCTACAGGTGATCCGCGACGGCGAGGGCGCCAACAAGCTGGTGCGGATCGACGTATCGGGCGCCGTTTCGGCCAAATCGGCCAAGAAGGTGGCGATGTCGATCGCCAATTCGCCGCTGGTGAAAACCGCGATCGCCGGCGAGGACGCCAATTGGGGGCGGATTGTCATGGCGGTGGGCAAGGCCGGCGAACCGGCTGACCGCGACAAGGTCAGCGTGGCGATTGGCGGCGTCTGGATGGCGCGCGACGGCGGCGTGGTGCCGGATTACGACGAGGCGCCGGTGGTCGCGCATATGAAGGGCCAGGAAGTGGAAATCGCCGTCGATCTCGGCCTCGGGCGCGGCCGCGCGACGGCGTGGACCTGCGACCTGACGCATCGCTATATCGACATCAACGGATCATACCGATCCTGAACCGGATGCCCCCGCTCTGCATGAGTTGGACCCGCCGGGGGTTGGCCGGCGCGGCGCTGGCCCTGGCCACCGTGCCGAAGGCGCGGGCCGAGGGCTTCGCGGCGCGGGCCGGCACGCTGTTCCGGCCGCCGCCGGCCGACCCGTGGCGCGCGCCCGCCATCACCCGCATCGCCTTGCCGGATGCGCCCGGCCTGCAGGCGATCTGGGGCGCGCTGGGGCGGGACCGCGCCGGGCGCATCTGGGCCGGCATCTCAGCCGGCGCGGATGGCGGATCGGCGCTGCTGTGCCGGCACGACCCGGCCACCGGCCAGACCGTCGCGATGGGCGATGTGCTGGGCAATCTGCGCCGCCTGGGGCTGGCCCGCGCCGGCGAAGGCCAGATCAAGATCCATTCCCGCATCGTCGAGGCGGATGACGGCCGGATCTATTTCACCTCCACCGACGAGGAGGGCGAGGTCGATGAGGGCGATGTCGCGCCGCCGCGCTGGGGCTCGCATATCTGGCGCACGCGGCCGGATTCCGACCACTGGGAGCACCTGCTGGCGGTGCCGGAGGGTTTGACCTGCGGCGCCGGGTTCGGCCGCTGGTACTACGCGCTGGGGCTGTGGGGGCATGTGCTGTATCGGCTGGATACCGTGAGTGGTGACGTCGCGCGGGTGGTGGTCGGCGCGCCGGGCGGGCATATGAGCCGCAATTTCGTGGTCGACCGCCGCGGCCACGCCTTCGTCCCGCGCGTCCGACTGGTGAAAGACGGGGTGGCCGCTGAATTGGTGGAATTCACCCCGGCGCTGCATGAAGTGGCCGCCACCCCGCTGCCGGAGTATTCCGCCGGGGCGAAACCGGGCAACTCGCACGGCATCACCGGCCTGGTGACGCTGGCCGATGGCGCGACCCTGATCGCCGCGAGCAGCGGCGCGCTCTACCGGATCGATGCCGGGCGGGGTGAAAGCCCGGCGCCGGTGCGCCCGCTCGGCTGGTTCGATCCGGCCGGGCGCGGCTACGTCTCCGGGCTGCAAAGCTGGGATGGCGGGTCGCTGGTCGCCGGCCTGGTGGTGAACGGGCCGGGCCACCGCCACCTCGTGGTGCGCGACCTCGCCGCCGGCACCGCCCGAACCCTGCCGCTCAATGACGGACTCGGCGAATGGGTGCTGCTGTACGGCTCGCAGACCGAGGACGCGCAAGGGCGATTCTACGTCGGCGGGCGCTATCATGACGGGCCACGCCTGCTGCCAGTGCTGCTGCGGTTGGCGTGGGGCGCATAAGGCAAGCAAGCGGTGCTTTTTTGAAAAAACGAACCAAAAAACTTTTATCCATTGGATTCAAGAGCTTGCCCCAGACTCCAGGAATGAAGTCTTTTTGCTTCTTTTTGTTCACAAAAAGAAGACTTCCTTCCCTCCCTAACCGCCCCCTTGCGGCACGCCGCGGCTTTAGGCACTTGATCGCCGCATGCAATGCTTTGCGGCAAAATCATGACCGACTCGTCCCAGGCCTCAAAGCGGGCGCCGCGCAAGTCCAAGGCGGCGCGCGCCACCGGCGATCTGCTCAGCGTGTTGCCGGTCAGCGGCTTCACCCCGCTCTCCACCGAGCGCCTGAGCCTGCGCCCCTATCGGGCGGAGGACGCCGCCGAGCTGCATCGGCTGATCAATGACTGGGAGGTCTGCCGCACGCTGGCCGCGGTGCCGTTCCCGTATTCGCGCGAACTGGCCGATGAATGGATCGAGTCCACCCATGCGTCGCTGGCCAACGGCAGCGCGCTGCATCTGGCGATCACCGGCCAGGAGGGCGCCGAGGAGGTGCTGGTCGGCGGCGCCGGCCTCAGGATCAACGCGGCGGAGCGGTCGGCGCGGCTCGGCTACTGGGTCGGCCGGCGCTACTGGGGCCATGGCGTGGCCAGCGAGGCGGCCAGGCGATTGGCGCAATGGGCGATGGCCAACCTGGAGATCGACCGCCTGGAATCGACGGTGGCGACCGACAATCCCGGCTCGATCACCGTGCTGCGCCGGATCGGCATGCGGCATGTCGGCGAGGGGACGGAGACCTTCGTCGCCCGCGGCGGCGAGCGCCGGGTGCTGCGCTTCGAGGCCACCCGCAGCGATCTGTTCGGCGAACCCGACGCGGCGCCGGTGGCGGATGGCTCCCGGCCGCTGCTGCTGGTGGCGGCCTGCGCGCTGGTGGATATCGATGGCAGGGTGCTGCTGGCGCGGCGGCCGGAGGGCAAGAAGATGGCCGGGCTGTGGGAATTCCCCGGCGGCAAGCTGGACGCCGGCGAGACCCCGGAAGCGGCGCTGATCCGCGAACTGAAGGAAGAGCTTGGCATCGATGTGGCGACCGCCTGCCTGGCGCCGTTCGCCTTCGCCAGCCATGCCTATCCCGGTTTCCATCTGCTGATGCCGCTGTTCCTGTGCCGGCGCTGGCGGGGGCGGATCGCGCCGCAGGAGGGGCAGACGCTGGCCTGGGTGCACAAGGACAAGCTGACCGAGTACCGTATGCCGGAGGCCGATCTGCCGCTGGTGCCGCTGCTGCGCGACTTTCTTTGAGGGAGTGCCCGATGATTACCAACCCCCCCGGCAACCCCACCGCCTGCCTGCTGGTGATCGGCAACGAGGTGCTGTCCGGCCGCACCCAGGACGCCAATATCAAGTTCATCGCCACCCGGCTGGGCGAAATCGGCATCCCGTTGCGCGAGGTGCGGGTGATCCCGGACGTGGCGGAGACGATCATCGCCACGGTGAACGCGGTGCGGCCGATGTTCGATCATGTGTTCACCACCGGCGGCATCGGCCCTACCCATGACGACATCACCAGCGAATGCGTCGCCGCGGCGTTCGGCGTGCCGTGGGAGGCGCATCCCGAGGCCTGGGCGCGGATGGAGCGGCATTACAAGCCCGGCGATTTCAACGCCGCCCGTCAGCGCATGGCCACCATGCCGCGCGGCGCCAGCCTGATCGACAACGCGATCTCGATCGCCCCCGGCTTCACCATCGGCAATGTGCATGTGATGGCCGGGGTGCCCAGGATCATGCAGGCGATGTTCGACAGCCTGGCCCCGAGCCTGGCCGGCGGCCCGCCGATCGTGGCGCGCGCGGTGCATGCGCTGGGCATGGCGGAAGGCCGCATCGCCGAGGGGCTGGCGGCGGTGCAGAGCCGCTACGCCGGGTTGGACCTGGGCAGCTACCCGTATTACCGCAGCACCGGCAACGGCGTGGCGATCGTCGCCAAGGGCCCGGACCCGCTGGCCGCGGCGGCGGCCATCGCCGAGGTGACCACACTGATCGAAACCCTCGGCTACACCCCGGTCCAGGGCGAACCGATCGTCTGACCCGCCCGCCTCCAACGCCGTCGACGCCGGTCAGGGTCGCCCAGCGTGCCCTTGATTGGTCATGGGTGATGCCATATCCCATCTGCTGCACCGCAGCAGACACCCAGCCGTCCGGAGGTTATGCCATGCCGTTGAGTCCCCCCGCCGCACGCGAGCCGATGCACACCCGCGCCATCACCCTGCACGGCTATCAGCGCACCGACGGCCTGCTGGATGTGGAAGCGCATCTGGTCGACACCAAACCCTACGCCTTCGGCAACGTCGACCGCGGCACCATCCAGCCCGGCGAGCCGCTGCACGAGATGTGGGTACGGATGACGATCGACGAGCGGCTGGCGATCGTGGCCTGCGAGGCGGTCACCGAGCATGGCCCGTTCTTCAGTTGCCACGGCGGTGCCGCGAGTATGAGCGAGCTGGTCGGGCTGACCATCAAGCCGGGCTTCCTGAAAGCCGCGAATATGCGGCTGGGCGGCGTGCATGGCTGCACCCATCTGCGCGAGCTGCTGCAGCAGATCGCCACCGTGGCGTTGCAAACGCTATGGCCGGTGCGCAGCCGGCGCGAGGCGGCGGCGCTGGAGGCGGCGCGGCGCGACGGCGCGGTGGTGCCGGGTGCGGCGTCCAAGGAAGACGGCTCGGCGCGGCTGCTGAACACCTGCCATGCCTATGACAGCACCGGCCCGGTGGTGCAGCGGCGCTGGCCGCATCTCTATACCGGCGCCGACGCTGATACACCGGCCCTGACCCAGGCCGATTGACCCGGGCAGCCTGCGATCAGGCGGCGCTGCTCTCTCGCGCTGCGCGGCTTCCCGGCCACGCATCGGGGCCGTCGCGCCGATGCGCCTCGGCCTCGTCCGGCGGTCTGCCGTTGGCCGCCGTGTCGCCACGCTCGGCGAAATGCGCCGCGCTGCGGAAATAGCTCAGCACATGCACGCGCACCGCACTGGTACGGCCGCCCGGATGGCCGGCGCGCTCAACGCGCTTCACCAGATCGGCCAGCGTTACGCTCTCCCGCTGACAAATCTCTTCCAGCGCCTCCCAGAGCTCAGGCTCCAGGCGCATGCTGGTCCGTCCGCGCGAGGCGGTGACATTTCGGTTGATCAGGCGGCTGCTCACCATCGGGCATCTCCGTCGCGCGAGCACATCTCAAATGGAACATACGGCGCCCATGCCGCTCCTGCCGATGTGCTCGTCTTCCGGGATATGGGGCCGCCCGCCGCAAGAATACCGCAGCGCAATATTAAAACCGACGAAGACACGAGAACGTGAACGCCTAATCGTGGCAGTTCGATCGCGTCAAGTAAATGATAACCAGACGTACTGTAACCTGCCGCAAGCTCACCGTTGCGCCGGCGGCACCTGCGCCTGCTCGTCCGGGCTGCGCAACGTCAGCGACAGCGCGTGCAATCCGTCGGCGAACTCCTCGGCCAGCGCCGCATGCACGGCGCGCGAACGGGCCACCCGGTTCTGCCCGGCAAAGCACGCCGCCACCAGCAGCACGCTGTAATGCGTCTGCCCGCCGGGCCGGGCGCCGGCGTGCCCGGCATGGCGGTTGCTGTCGTCGGTGACAGCCAGCAGATCCGGGGCGAAATGCTGGCGTAACAGGGCTTCGATGCGGTCGGTGCGGGTGCTCATGCCGGCAAGATGGGCCCGGCAAGGCGGTGTTGCAAATCCGCTGTTGGCAAAACGCCCCCGACACCGCACATACTCGCCCGATGACCCGTCGTTCTCCTCGATCCCGGGCCTACGCGCCCGATCCCGGGGCGCCGGGCCGCGCCTGCGACGTGCCGGGCTGCGGTACGGCGGGGGAATATCGCGCGCCGCGTTCGCGCGAGATGCTGAACGAATACTGGTGGTTCTGCCTGGAGCATGTGCGCGTCTACAACGCCTCGTGGGATTTCTATAAGGGCATGAGCCCGGCGCAGATCGAGCTGCAATTGCGCGCCGACACCGCCTGGCAGCGCCCCACCTGGCCGCTGGGCCGGCTCGGCGCCAGCTACCAGTTGAACGAGGACGCGCTGCGCGACCCGCTGCGGGCGATGGCGGCCGGCCATATGGGCGAGGCGCCGCGCCCGCCGCAAAGCCGGGCGCCGGCCGAACTGCGCGAACCACTGGCGACGCTCGGCCTGCACTGGCCGCTGTCGCTGGAGACGCTGCGCGCCCGCTATCGCGACCTCGCCAAGCAGCACCACCCAGACGCCAATAACGGCGACCGCGCCGCCGAAGAACGGCTGAAAATCATCAATCTGGCCTATGCCACGCTGCGCGGACGGCTCGGCAGCGAACCAAAACTCGCGGCCACCGCCTGAGCGCCGGCATCGCAGCGCAGCGTTGCCCAAACGCCGGGACCCCCCGGCCTAGCCAAGGCCGAACAAGCAAGGCTAAACTGAGCCCGAAAAACCACAGGATCGCTGGCCTATGAACCAGGTTGCCGCTATTTCCGACCACGCTGCACCGACTTCCTCGATCGACATGCCCGATACCACGGTGAATGCCCGCGAGGTATTCGGTGTCGATTCCGACATGATAGTGCCGGCCTTCTCGGTCCGCACCGAGCATGTGCCGGATTTCGACGCGTCTTATCGGTTCGACAAGGAGACCACGCTGGCGATCCTCGCCGGCTTTGCCTTCAACCGCCGGGTGATGATCCAGGGCTATCACGGCACCGGCAAATCGACCCATATCGAGCAGGTCGCCGCCCGGCTCAACTGGCCGTGCATCCGTATCAACCTGGACAGCCATATCAGCCGCATCGACCTGATCGGCAAGGACGCCATCGTGCTGAAGGATGGCAAGCAGATCACCGAATTCCGCGAGGGCATCCTGCCCTGGGCGTTGCAGAGCCCGTGCGCGCTGGTGTTCGACGAATACGATGCCGGCCGGCCGGACGTGATGTTCGTGATCCAGCGCGTGCTGGAGGTCGAGGGCAAGCTGACCCTGCTGGACCAGAACAAGGTGATCCGCCCGCATCCCAGCTTCCGGCTGTTCTCCACCGCCAACACGGTCGGCCTCGGTGACACCACCGGCCTCTATCACGGCACCCAACAGATCAACCAGGGCCAGATGGACCGCTGGAACATCGTCGCCACGCTGAACTACCTGCCGCATGGCGAGGAAGTGCGCATCGTGATGGCCAAGATGGGCATGGACCCCAACGACGCCAAGAAAAAGAAGCAGATGGAGAGCATGGTCGCGCTGGCCGATCTCACCCGCGCCGGCTTCATCAACGGCGATATCTCGACTGTGATGTCGCCGCGCACGGTGATCACCTGGGCCGAGAATACCCGCATCTTCGGCGATATCGGCTTTGCGTTCCGGCTGACCTTCCTGAACAAATGCGACGAAGCGGAACGGCAGACCGTGGCGGAATATTACCAGCGCTGCTTCAACGCCGAGGTGGCGACCGGCGGGTTCATGACCAAGCGCTGAGGGCAGCATCGGCAATGAGTGCTTCGGCACGCCGATAACGCTGCCTGTTCAAACAAAGGCTTAGGGCTTGTTCGACACCGCGATCCGGAGCGATAAATGTCAAACAAGCCCTAAGGCTTGCGGTCCGGCGGCCCGGCCCGCGACCTTGCCAGACCGGCGGGATCCGGGGCGGCGCCCTGGGCGCTGCGTGACCCGAGCACCATGAGGCGACGATGAGCGGCACCAACAAGGACAACACGCGGTCCGAGGAATTCAAGCGGGCCACCGCCGGGGTGCTGCGGGCGATCGCGCAGAACAACGAGGTGCAGGTCGCCTTCCAGCCCGGCCCGTCCGGCCTCGCCGGCAAGCGCGCCCGGCTGCCGCTGCCCACCCGCGCCCTGCCGCCGGCCGAGATGGCCAAGTTGCGCGGCGCCGCCGACAGCCTGGCGCTGCGGCTGCGCCATCACGACGACGCGGTACACGCCGCCCGCATGCCGGCCCGCCGCGAAGCCAAGGACGTCTACGACGCGCTGGAGCAGGCCCGCGTCGAGGTGGTCGGCTCCGAGCACATGGCCGGCGTCGCCTCCAACCTCGCCGCCCGGCTGAACGAGGAGTGCGAGGCCGAGGGCTATGACCGCATGACCCGCAAGGACCAGTTGCCGATCCAGGCGGCGCTGGCCCTGCTGGCGCGCGAGCGCATGTCCGGCCAGCCGCCGCCGCCGGCCGCCGCCAAGGTGCTGAACCTGTGGCGCGACGGCCTGGGCGACCTCGCCGAGGGCGCGCTGGACGAGATGGCGCGCACCCAGGCCGACCAGGCCGCCTTCACCCGCGCCGCGCGCAAGCTGCTGGCCGCAATGGAACTGGCCGAAGCCGAGGCCGACGCCGACCCGGATGAGAGCGAGGACGGCGAGGAGGGCGGCGAGCAGTCCGGCCAGCAGGACAACTCGCAGGACAGCGAAGGCCAGTCGCAGAGCGAGACCGACTCCACCCTCGGCGCCCAGCCGGAGGAGATGGAAGGCGAGGCCTCCGACGACGACTCCGCCGAGGACGCCGACGAGGACGCCGCCGCCGCCGAGGGCGACGACAAGCCCGGCGGCCCGCAGCCACGCCGCGACAAGCCGCTGGCCGACAACGAGAACCACTACAAGCCCTATACCCGCAGCTTCGACGAAGAGATCGACGCCGAGGACCTGTGCGACGCCGAGGAGCTCGGCCGGCTGCGCCAGCAGCTCGACCAGCAGTTGCAGCATCTGCAGGGCGTGGTCGCCAAGCTGGCCAACCGCCTGCAACGCCGGCTGATGGCGCAGCAGACCCGCAGCTGGGATTTCGACCTCGACGAGGGCATCCTGGATGCCGGAAGACTGGCCCGGGTGATCATCAATCCGCTGCTGGCGCTGTCCTACAAGACCGAACGCGACACCGAATTCCGCGACACCGTGGTGACCCTGCTGATCGACAATTCCGGCTCCATGCGCGGCCGGCCGATCACCGTCGCGGCGATGTGCGGCGATATCCTGTCCCGCACGCTGGAGCGTTGCGCGGTCAAGGTCGAGGTGCTCGGCTTCACCACCCGCGCCTGGAAGGGCGGCCAGAGCCGTGAGCGCTGGGTCGCCGAGGGCAAGCCGCGCAACCCCGGCCGGCTCAACGATCTGCGCCATATCGTCTACAAGGCGGCCGATGCACCGTGGCGCCGCGCCCGCAAGAATCTCGGCCTGATGCTGCGCGAGGGGCTGCTGAAGGAGAATATCGACGGCGAGGCGCTGATGTGGGCCTACCGCCGCCTGCTGCACCGCCCCGAGCATCGCCGCATCCTGCTGGTGATCAGCGACGGCGCCCCGGTCGATGACAGCACGCTGTCGGTCAACCCCGGCAACTACCTGGAAAAGCACCTGCGCGAGGTGATCAAGGAGATCGAGAGCCGCAACACGGTGGAGCTGGTGGCGATCGGCATCGGCCACGACGTCACCCGCTACTATCGCCGCGCGGTCACCATCGTCGACGCCGAGGAACTCGGCGGCACCATGATGAAGAAGCTGACCGAACTGTTCGACGAGGACGCCGCCGCCGCCTGGGCACGCAATGCCGCCGAGAAGGCGCCGCTGGTGGTCTGATTGCTATCGCGCGCCAAACAAAGGGCTATCATCACATGATCTGTTGATCGGGGGTTACGCCGCATCCGAGCTGTCATCGACGCGCAGGTATCAGCAAGCAAGCAGCGCTTTTTTGAAAAAAAGCGCGCAAAAAACTTCATTCGCCTTGCAACGCCGGCCGGGCGGAGAGTGCGGAGTCTCCAATCCCAGCGCGAAGCGCCATTCTGAAGTTTTTTTGCTTCTTTTTGTTCACAAAAAGTAAGCGTCGCGGGGACACCACGGGCGATTTTGCTTGACGGTGTAGCACGGCCCTGGCCGGAGCTTTTTGGCTATGCTGGCTGACGGCGCAGACGTTTGACGCGGTGCTTTTTATAGGCGGCGATGTCGCGGGCCAGCGGCAGACGGGCGTCGAAGCGCAGGTGGGTGATCGACGCGAAGGTTGCCGTTTCGGGCTCGTGCGCGAAGTCGAGCCGACAGACGATCCCAGCCTCATCGCCGCCGTAGGTGATCCAGGTGA
>DATJEA010000616.1:0-2890 GCA_035497095.1 Acetobacteraceae bacterium
GCCGAAGGTGTCGTACATCGTCTCGACGATGGCCGGGGCCAGGCCGAGGCTGGGTTCGTCGAGCAGCAGCAGTTGCGGGTCGCTCATCAGCGCGCGGCCGACCGCGAGCATCTGGCGCTCACCGCCGGACATCGTGCCGGCGCGCTGCCGGCGGCGCTCGGCCAGGCGAGGAAACAGGTCGTAGACGCTGGCCAGCAACTCCGCCACCCGGCCGTGGTTGGACAGCGCCGTGGCGCCGAGCCGCAGATTGGCCTCGACGGTCTGCTGGGTGAACAGCCGCCAGCCCTCCGGCGACAGCGCCAGCCCCTTGCGGACGATGGCATGCGCGGGCCGGCCGGCGATGTTCTCGCCGCGAAACACGATCCTGCCGCCCGATGGCGGGATCAGCCCGGCGATGGCGTTCAGCGTGGTGGTCTTGCCGGCGCCGTTGGAGCCGAGCAGCGCCACCACGCCGCCCTGCGGCACCTCCAGCGACACGTCGGCGACGCCGATCAGGTCGCCGTAGCGAACTTCGAGGTTCTGCACGCTGAGCATCAGGCGCCCCGCCGCATCTTGCTGGCGGCGCGCTTGCCGAGATAGGCCTCGATCACCTGCGCCTCGCTGGTGACCTGGGCGGGGGTGCCGTTGGCGATCTCGCGGCCCTGGTGGAACACCACCACCCGCTCGGCCAGCGTGACGATCACCTCCATGATATGCTCGACGATCACCAGCGTGACGCCGGATTGGTGGATGCTGCGCACCAGTTCGATCGCCTGGCGCACCTCGCCGGGGGTCAGGCCGGCCATCGCCTCGTCGAGCAGCAGCACCTTCGGCTCGGTGGCCAGCGCGCGCGCGATCTCCAGCCGCTTGCGGCCGGGGGTGCCGAGGCTGCGGGCCGGGGCGTCGGCGAGATGGGCGAGGCCGACCCGCTCGATCACCGCGCGGGCGCGATCGCGCGCCTCGTTGGTATGCGCGGTGTGCAGGAAGGCGCCGATCATCACATTTTCCAGCACCGTCATGCCGCCAAAAGTCAGTGGCACCTGGAAGCTGCGGGCGATACCGAGTGCGGCGCGCCCCTCCGGCGGCAGGCCGGTGACGTCGTGGCCGGCGAAGCTGATCCGGCCGCTGGTCGGCGTCAGATCGCCGGTCAGGCAGTTGAAGAAGGTCGACTTGCCGGCGCCGTTCGGCCCGATCAGGCCCAGCACCTCGCCCTCGGCGACGCCGACCGTGGCGTCGTCCACCGCCTTGAACGCGCCGAACGCCATCGTGACATCATGCGCTTCAAGCAGCACGGCGCGCACTCCGCCGGCGCTGGCGCAGCCGATCGAGCAGTTCCCACAGGCCGCCGGGCTGGAAGCGGGCCAGCAGCATGATCACCGCGCCATACACCATGAAGGTGATGCCGGCGCCGCTGCCGCCGAACATGTTGTTGGAAATCTCTTCCAGCGGCACCAGGATGGCGGCGCCGATCAGCGGCCCGGTCAACGTGCCGACGCCGCCAAGTGCGGCCATGATCAGCATCTTCACCGAGATCAGGATGCCGAGGCCGGATTCCGGGTCCACGAAGCCGATCATGATCGCGTACATCGACCCCGCCGCGGAGGTGAGTGCCGCACTCAGCAAAAAGGCATACATCTTGTAGCGCGCCGCGGCGGCGCCGAGCGACCGCGCCGCCCGCTCACTGTCCTTGATGGCGCGCAGGTAATAGCCCATGCGGCTGTTCTGCATCCGCCAGGTGATCAGCAAGGTGACCAGCAGCACCGCCAGGAACAGATAATAGTATGGCAGCGCCGAGGTGAACGACAGGTCGTAGATGCCGCGCGGCAGGGTCGGGCCGGACAGCCCGATCGAGGAGCCCAGCCAGTCGGTATTGGTGACCACCAGCCGCACCAGTTCCGCCACCGCGATGGTCGCCATGCTGAAATAATGCCCCGAGAGCCGCAAGGTCGGCTTGCCGATGATCGCCGCGATCGCCACCGCCGCCAGCATGCCCAGCGGCACCCCGGCGATCGGCGGCAGGCCCCAATGCGCGAAACCGGCCAGCGAGCCATAGGCGCCGCAGCCGAAGAAGATCACATGCCCCACCGAAATCTGCCCGGCAAAGCCGCCCTGAATGTTCCACGCCGAGGCGGCGATGGCATACAGCAGCACCAGCGCACCCAGCCGCTGCTGGAACGGCGAGTTCCACACCAGCGGAAAGGCCAGCAGCAGCACCAGCCAGATCGCCGGCCACAGATAGCGGCGCATCAGGCTTTCCCCATCAGGCCTTGCGGGCGCACCCACAGCACCGCTACGAACAGCGAATAGGTCACGATGTCCTTGTAGACCGCGCCGATCCAATACGCCGACAGCGATTCGATCACCCCGATCAGCAGCCCGCCGACCAGCGCGCCAGGCACGCTGCCGAAACCGCCCAGGGTCACGGTGACGAAGGCGACGATCACCAGCGTCTCGCCCACCGTGGGCGAAATATAGAAGAACGTGGCGATCAGCGCGCCCGCCACCCCGGCCGCCCCCGCCGCCAGCCCCCAGGCCACCGCCTGCATGTGCGCGGGCTGGATGCCCATCAACTGCGCCGCGGTCTCGTCCTCGGCCACCGCCAGCATCTTGCTGCCGAGCGAGGTGCGGGTCAGCAGCAGATGCAGCCCGGCGGTCAGCACCAGCGCCACCAGCCCCGCCAACAGCCGCGAGGCCGGCAGCCTGATGCCGCCGATATCATAGGTGCCGCCGACCAGATCGCCGGGCAGCGACAGGAAATTGGCGCCGAAATACCAGAACGTCGCATAGCGCAGGAACAACGCTAACCCGAACGTCGCCAGAATCTGGGCGATGATCGGCGCCTCGACGATATGCCGCATCAGCGAAAAATAAACCACCACCCCAAGCGTCGCCAACACCAGCGCCGCAATCG
>DATJEA010000617.1:0-4518 GCA_035497095.1 Acetobacteraceae bacterium
CTGGACAGCCAAGCGAATTGGGTGCTGGCCGCGCATCGGCGGCAAGGCCTTGTTCTGCAAGCAAAAAAACACGAGGGTCAATGGACGACCCTCGTGCTTCAGAAGCCTGCCCATGCTGCCTGACCGATCAGGCGGCGTAGAAACTGCGGCTCGCGGCGCGCGCCTGCGGGTTGGAGCGGTTGCCGCCCAACCGGGAGGCCACGAAGTCGGCATCGAACACCATCGGCAGCTCGGCGCGGGTCAGGCCGATATCGGCCAGCTCGTGCGGCGACAGCGAGTACAGTTCGTTCAGCACCGCGCGGCGATGCGGGATTTCCATGACATAGGCCACGAACTTGGCAATACGGGCGAACAGGCCGGGACGGGTGGAGGCGACGACCGGCGTTTCCGCTTCGGCGTCGTTGAAGTAATGCCCGACGCTGTTCGGCATCATGCGGGTCATTTCTTCCAGAGCGATATGAGTAGACATTGTGGCGGTATCCTGATTGAGACCGTGGCGGGCGGGAAGCGATCTCGTTTCTCGTCACGCGGTCTTTGTGCAACGCAACATAGTCATCCCGATTGCGGTTGGAAGCCCGGCCCTGCCCACGCTGACATGCGTTTCATGCATGAATTCCGCCCTAGCTATGCGCTCATCTCCAAGCTGCCGTGAAGGTTCCGAGCATGTCCCAGGCCCGTTTGTCGCGTTTGCGTGCAATCCTTGTCCAAAACGGCCTCGACGGCCTGCTGGTGCCGCGTGCGGATGAACATTTGGGCGAATATGTGCCCGCCAATGCCGAGCGATTGGCATGGCTGACCGGCTTTACTGGCAGTGCCGGATTGGCCGTGGTGCTGGCCGATCACGCCGCCGTGTTCACCGACGGCCGTTATGTACTTCAACTTGCGGCACAAACCGACCCCGCATTGTGGCAGCGCCGCCACATCACCGAGGAACCGGCACCGGCCTGGCTGGCCGAACACGCGCCGGCCGGCCGCATCGGCTACGACCCGTTGCTGTTCAGCGAAGAGGCGCTCTCCCGCTTCACCGACGCCGGCGTGACCCTGGTGGCGACCGAAGGCAATCTGGTCGATGCCGCCTGGACCGATCGGCCAGGACCGCCGATGGCCGAGGCGGTGCCGCATTCACTGGCATACGCGGGCGAGGACTCGGCGGCCAAGCGCGAGCGGATCGCTGCCGGGTTGCGCGCCGGCAAGCAGGATGCGGCGGTGCTGACCGACCCGGCCTCGATCGCCTGGCTGCTGAATATTCGTGGCGCGGACGTGCCGTTCACCCCGTTCGCGCTCGGTTTCGCGCTGATCCATGCCGACGCCGGCTGCGAGGTGTTCATGGCGCCACAGAAAATCCCGCCGGCGACGCGGGACTGGCTGGGTAACGCGGTCTCGGTGCAGCCGCGCGATGCGCTGCCGGCGGCGCTGGCGCGGCTGTCGGGCAAGCGGGTACGGGTGGATGCCGCTGGCGCGCCGGCCTGGTTCGCGCAGCAGTTGCGCAGCGTCGGCGCCACCGTAGTCGCCGGCATGGATCCGTGCCTGTTGCCCAAGGCGAGCAAGAACACGGTCGAGCGCCAGGGCGCCCGCAACGCCCATGCCCGCGATGCGGTGGCGGTGTGCCGGTTCCTGCACTGGCTGGACAGCGCCGCCGGGCGGGAGAGCGAGTTGTCGGCGGCCGCCCATCTGCTGGCGCTGCGCGGCGAGGTGGCGCGGTTTCGCGGCGAGAGTTTCCCGGCGATCTCTGGCGCCGGGCCGAACGGGGCGGTGATCCATTATCGGGTCAGCGAGGAAAGCAACCGAACAATCGGCGCCAACGAGTTGTATCTGATCGATTCCGGCGGCCAGTTCGAGGACGGCACCACCGACATCACCCGCACCGTCTGGACCGGCCCGGACACCCCCCCGGACGACATCCGCGACCGCGTGACGCGCGTGCTGAAGGGGCATATCGCCTTGGCGACGCTGGTGTTTCCGCAAGGTGTGGCCGGCGCGCATATCGACGGCTTCGCACGCCACGCGCTGTGGCAGGCGGGGCTGGATTACGACCACGGCACCGGCCACGGCGTCGGCAGCTATCTCTCGGTGCATGAGGGGCCGGTGAGCCTGTCGCGCGCGGCGCGGCCGGTGCCGCTGGCGGAAGGCATGATCCTGTCGAACGAGCCAGGCTACTACCTGCCGGGCAGCTATGGCGTGCGGCTGGAGAATCTGTTGCTGGTGCAGCGGGCGG
Organism: Acetobacteraceae bacterium; assembly: GCA_035497095.1. GTDB lineage: Bacteria > Pseudomonadota > Alphaproteobacteria > Acetobacterales > Acetobacteraceae > 70-18. The sequence continues at coordinate 2,216 of DATJEA010000617.1, forward strand.
CGCTGCCGGCCGCCGCCCGCCCGTTCCTCAGCTTCGAGACGCTGACCCTGGCGCCGTTCGACCGCCGGCTGATCGAGACCGCGCTGCTGACCGAGGCGGAACGCGGCTGGCTGGATGGCTATCATGCCCGCGTGCTGGCCGAAATCGGACCGCATCTGCCGCCGGCGACGGCGGCCTGGCTGGCGGCATGCTGCGCGCCGTTGGGGCGCTAATCGGCGGGGCAAGGAATGTTTCGGCTGCGTGGATGAAATCGCGGTCATGTTAACACTTTCGGCGGCGATAAATGGGAGTCTTGCCGCTGGGCCGAGTCGGGGTGGGGGGCGAAGTGCTGGATTTCAGCGAGTTGCGGCAGCTCACCTGCTGGTGCCGGGCGCGGCGGGTGCAGTGGCAACCAGGGGTCGCCGATGATGGCTGCCCGGTGGTGCTGCTGCTGGCCCGCCACGGCATGATGCTGCTGCCGGATGACGGCGAGTGGCGGCTGCTGGATGGCTCCGGCCGGATGATCGCGGCGGCCTCCGGGCTCAGCGAATTGCTCGACGCGCTGGATGCCGGCGCCGCCGAACCGGAGCCGTTCCGGCCGAGCGAGCCGGCGTTCATCCCGGCGGTAAGCTGGACCGGCTAGCGTACTATCCGCCGTCAGCAGCCCATGCGGCTTGCCAGATCGTTGATATCGCGGGCGATGATGTCCCATTCCTGATCGGCGGCGAAATCGCGCGCCTGATGCGGGCCGTATTCGCTGGGGCGGGCGAAGAACGCGGTGGCGAGGCCGCAGGCGCGGGCGGCGCGCAGATCGGCGTTATGCGCCGCGGCCATCATCACCTGTTCCGGCCGCAAGCCGAGCAGCGCGGCGGCGCCGAGATAGGTCTCCGGGTCGGGCTTGTAGTGGCGGAACAGCTCGGTGGAGCAGATCATGTCCCACGGCAGGCCGGCGGCCTTGGCCATGTTGACCAGCAGCGCGACATTGCCGTTCGACAGCGGTGCGATGATGTAGCGGGCGCGCAGCCTGGTGAGGCCGGCGACCGCATCCGGCCAGGGACGCAGCCGGTGCCAGCCACGGTTGATATGGTCGAGATCGGCCTCCGACAGGCCGGGGATGCCGAATTGCGCCACCAGCCGCTCCAAGGTGGCGCGGTGCAGATCATCCAGCACGGTCCACGGCGCCTTGCCCTGGCGCACCAGGTCCATCGACGGCTGATAGGCGGCGCGCCAGGCATCGACCAGCCCGGCCCAGTCGGCGGCCAGCCCGCGCCCGGCGCCCCAGGCCGAAAGCTCGGCGATCAGGCTGCCGCGCCAGTCCACCACGGTGCCGAAGGTGTCGAACAGGATGGCGCGGAGTTGCGGATGGGGCGGGTTTTGCATCCGGCCAGCATTGCGGGCGGGCGGCGTGCGGCGCAAGGGGGCGTTTCAGCCATCGGACGGGATGCCGCCCGGCGGGGTCGGCGGCAGCGGCTTGGCGGCGGGGGCGCCGGGGTCCGGCGGGCCCTTGGCGTCGAACACGTCGAACAGACCGCGCAGGAAGCCGGGGGTGACCGCCGAGAGCGGGTTGACCACTACGCGCGGGTCGGCGAACGGGCCGCGCACCGAGTAGTTCATCGCGATCAGCCCGCCGCCCCGCTCCGGGCTCAACAACTGGCCGATCAGCGGCAGATGGCCGAGGAAGGAGTTGAGCAGATAGGCCGGCACGATGGTGCCCTCGACATCGGCCGCCTGCCGCGCCAGATCGAGCCGGCCCTTGGCGGTGATGCCGAGCGACGGGTTGAACGCGCGCGCCTGCGACAGCGTCACGACATCGTCGCTGTAGCGGAACCGGGCGACGAACTCGGTAAAGCCGAGATCGTCGCTGCCCAGCGCCTTGAAGATGCCGTAGCCGGACAGCGCCTGCAGCAGCCGCGCCGCCACCGGCGCATCCTTCAGGCGAAAATCGGTGATCTGCACGCTGCCGACCAGCGGATGGTCGGGGCCAGCCTTGCCGATAGGACCATCGTCGTACTGGCCGCCCAGCGTCAGGTGCCCGCCATACAGATCGGGCACCACGCCGAGCGCGCGCAGCAGCCCACCGGCATCGGCGGCGGTGCCGGACAGCCGGCGACCGCCGCGATCCGGGACGATGCTGAGCTGGAACGGCCCGCCCTTGCCTCCGGCCGTCGGCAAGGTCGCGCCGCTCAGCGCCGCCTGGGTGATGATCGTGCCGTTGTCGCGCGCCTCCAGCCTCACGCCGGACAGCGCCTGCCCCTTGCCGGCCAGCACGCGGCCGATCTGCGCCTGCACCTGCCAGGCGGGGCCGGGGCCGGGTTTCGGCGCGC
>DATJEA010000618.1:0-21312 GCA_035497095.1 Acetobacteraceae bacterium
GGTTCATGCCGAGGCGGGCCAGCTCGCGGCCGAACGCGTCGAACCCCGCCGAGATGCCGGTGTTGGCGGCGCGCAGCAGCGGCAGGCCTTCCTCCACGGCGCGCATGCGGGCGGCGGCGAGGTGCTGGCGCGGGCCGGTGGAGTTGCCGAACCAGGCGTCGTTGGTGACGTTGACCAGCCAGTCCGGCCGGTCCGCCTCGTCGACCACCTCGGCGGGGAAGATCGCCTCGTAGCAGATCAGCGGGCCGACCGCGGGCAGGCCGGGGACGTGCAGAGTGCGCGGGCCGGGGCCGGGCGCGAAGCCGCCGCCGGGGACCAGTTGGATGCCGATATTGGCCCAGGCGGGCTGGTATTCGCCGAACGGGACCAGGTGCCATTTGTCGTATTCGGCGACTGGCGGGCCGGCGCCCTCCAGCGCCATCAGCGCGTTGCGCGGGCGGTCGTCGGCGCCCCAGCGGACGCTGCCGATCAGGGCCGGGCCGCTTGCGGCTTCGGCGATGGCGGCGCGGGCGTTGGGGTCGCGGGCGAGCAGGAAGGGACTGGCGGTTTCCGGCCAGACCACCACGGTGGGGGTTGCGCCCGCTTCGGTGACGCCCTGGCGGGTGAGTGCGAGGTAGCGGTTGAAGGTGGTGAGCGCGAAGGCGCGGTCGTGCTTCTGGCCTTGCGGCACGTTGCCTTGCACCAGCACCACGGCCAGCGGTGGGGCCGGGAGGGTCGGCGTGGACAGGCGCCACAGGCCGAAGCCGGCCCAGGCGATCAGGCCGGCGGCGCCGAGCGCCATGGCGCGGCGGCCGAGCGCGGGGGTGGCGGCGAGCAGCAGGGTCAGCAACGTGAGGCCGTGCACGCCGATCCAGGCGGCGGGCTGCTGCATCACGTTGCCGAACCCGTTGGGCAGCTCCCAGACGCTGCCCCACGGGTTCCACGGGAAGCCGGTGGCGACGAACTGGCGGGCGAGATCGGCCAGCACCCAGGCGCCGGCCAGGGCCGACGCGCGGGGCCAGCCGGGGCGGGCGAACCAGGCCGCAGCGCAGGTGGCGGCGACGAAGGCGGCCAGCACCGCGGCCAGGCCGGGCACCGCCAGCGGCACCAGCCACCAGAACCGCGCGGCCTCGATCAGGATCGCCTCGGTGATCCAGTAGAGGCCGACGACGTAGAGGCCGAAGCCGAAGCACCAGCCGATCCAGGCGGCGCGGCGCCAGGTGGGCTGGGCGGCGATCAGCGCGAGCAGGCCGGGGATCGCCAGCAGCAGGATGGGCAGGGCATAAACGGGTGGCAGAGCGAGGGCGGAGAGGGCGCCCAGGGCAAGCGCAGATAAGGAAGGTCTTCTTTTTGTGAACAAAAAGAAGCAAAAAAACTTTTTATCCATTGGAGTGTACGCAGTCTCCGCCGCCCAGCCGTTGCAAGGCGAATGGTTTTTCTGGTTCTTTTTTTGCAAAAAAAGAACTGCTTGCCTTGCCTTTCACTGCGTGACGTCGGCGACGTAGGCGGCGAGCGCGATGGCGGCGGTGAGGCCGGGGGATTCGATGCCGAACAGGTTGACCAGGCCCTGGATGCCGTGGGCGCGGTGATCCTGCACCACGAAGTCCTGGCCGGGGGCGCCCTGGGGGACGATTTTCGGGCGGATGCCGGCGTATCCTGGGTGCAGGGCGCCGTCTTTGAGGTCGGGCCAGTAGCGGCGGACGGCGTCGTAGAAGCTGTCGGCGCGGCGCGGGTCCACCGTGTAGTCCAGGCTGTCGATCCATTCGACGTCGGGGCCGAAGCGGGCCTGGCCGCCGAGGTCGATGGTGAGGTGCACGCCGAGGCCGCCGGGGACCGGGACCGGGTAGATCAGGCGGGAGAACGGCGAGCGGCCCTGAAGCGTGAAGTAGTTGCCTTTGGCGTAGTATTGCTGCGGGATGAGTTGGCTGGGCATGCCCTGGATGGAGCGGGCGAGGGCGGGGGCGTGCAGGCCGGCCGAATTGATGAACAGGCGGCAGCGCAGCGCCATCGGCTCGGCGCCGCCGACCTGGAGTTCGATGCCGTCTTCGGTGATGCGGCCGGCGGTGACCGGGCTGTGGAAGACGAATACCGCGCCGGCGTTCTCGGCATCGCCTTGCAGGGCGAGCATGTAGCGGTGGCTGTCGACCACGCCGGTGACCGGCGACAGCAGGGCGGCGGTGCAGTGCAGGTTGGGCTCCAGCGTGCGGGCTTCGGCGGCGGTGAGTTGGCGCATGCCCTCGACGCCGTTGGCCTCGGCGCGGGCCTGGATGCCGGCGAGCTTGTCGTTTTCGGCGGCCGAGGTGGCGACGATCAGCTTGCCGCAGTTCATGAACGGCACGCCGCGCTCGGTGCACAGCGCGTAGAGCATGCGGCGGCCCTCGACGCAGAAGCGGGCCATCAGGCTGTCTTTCGGGTAGTAGATGCCGGCGTGGATGACCTCGGAATTACGCGAGGAGGTTTCGGTGCCGATCGCCTCGGCGGCGTCGAGCACGATCACCTCGCGGCCGGCCTGGGCGAGCGCGCGCGCCACCGCGATGCCGACCACGCCGGCGCCGGCCACCACGCACTCCACTGTTTCCATGATCCGCTCCGCCGGTTGTCGCCGGCGCAGACAAGCCGGGCGCGGCGGCGGATGCAAGGGGGCGCGACGGCGTTCACAGGCGGGTGTACTTGAGTCATAGTCGGCGCGGGCGGGCTGTGGCCCGGCATTTTGGGGGATGGTCTCATGCAGCGGCGTCAATTTCTGGTGGGTACGGCTGCGGCGGCGGGCGCTCTGGCGATGCCGCATGTCGGCCGGGCGGCCGGCAGTTCGGTGCTGAAATTCGTGCCGCAGGCCGATCTGGCGACCTTGGACCCGGTGTGGACCACCAGCTACCAGACCCGGGACCACGGCTTCATGGTCTACGACACGCTGTTCGGCATGGATAACGACTACAATCTCAAGCCGCAGATGCTGGAGGGCGCCGTTACCGGCAACGACGACAAGCTGTGGACGATGAAGCTGCGCGACGGGCTCAAATTCCACGACGGTGAGCCGGTGCTGGCGCGGGACTGCGTGGCCAGCATCCTGCGCTGGAGCAAGCGGGATTCCTATGGCCAGGCGATTGCCGCGGCGATGGATGAGATCAGCGCGCCGGACGACAAGACCATCGTGATCAAGCTGAAATACGCCTTCCCGCTGCTGCCGATGGGTCTGGGCAAGACCTCGCCGAGCATCTGCGTGATCATGCCGGAGCGGCTGGCCAAGACCGACGCGTTCACCCAGGTGAAGGAGGTGGTCGGCAGTGGGCCGTTCAAGTTCAAGGCCAGCGAGCGGGTGCCGGGGTCGCTGGTGGTATGGGAGAAGAACCAGGATTACGTGCCGCGCGACGGGGAGGCGAATGGCACCACCGGCGGCAAGGTGGTGCATTTCGACCGGATCGAGTGGCACATCATCCCCGACTCGTCGACCATGTCGGCGGCATTGCAGCAGGGCGAGATCGACTGGGTGGACGTGCCGTCGAACGACCTGGTTCCGCTGCTGGCCAAGAGCAAGGGGGTCAGCACGCGGGTGAACGTGCCGACCGGGACCATCGCCACGATGCGGTTCAACCAGTTGCTGCCGCCGTTCGACAATGCGGCCATGCGCCGGGCGATCATCGGCGCGGTCAACCAGGCCGAGTACATGACCGCGGTGATGGGCGACGATCGCTCCGGCTGGCGGGACAAGGTGGGCTATTTCGCGCCCAACACGCCGATGGCCAATGATGCCGGGATGGAGGCGCTGACCTCGCCGCGCAACCTGGACAAGGTCAAGAAGGAACTGGAGGCGGCCGGCTACAAGGGCGAGCGGGTGGTGCTGCTGGACCCGCAGGACATCGACAGCGTGAAGGCGCTGGCTGCGGTGACCAACGACATGCTGAAGAAGATCGGCGTGAACGTGGACGCGCAGGCGATGGACTGGGCGACGCTGGTGCAGCGCCGGGCCAGCAAGGCGCCGCTGGACAAGGGCGGCTGGAGCATCTTCCAGACCTCCTGGGCCGGGATCGACCATGCCAACCCGGTCGGCAACGTGTTCCTGCGCGGCAATGGTGACCAGGCGCAGGTGGGCTGGCCGACCGCGCCGAAGCTGGAAAGCCTGCGCGACCAGTGGATCAAGGCGCCCAACCTGGCCGAGCAGAAGCGGCTGGCGCGCGAGATCCAGCTACAGGCGTTCCAGGACGTGCCGTATATTCCGCTCGGCCAGGTGCTGGCCAAGACCGCGTATCGCTCCGACCTGACCGGGATGCTGTACGGGTCGCCGCTGTTCTGGAACATCAAGCGGGGTTGATCGGCTTCAGGCGGCGCGCCAGCGGCCCAGCAGATACAGCGCGCCGCCGGCGAGCAGGCCCCAGAAGGCGCCGCCGATGCCCATGAAGTTGAGGCCCGAGCCGGCGACCAGGAAGGTGACGATGGCGGCCTCGCGGTGGGCTGGCTCGGCCACCGCGCCCATCAGCGCGCCGCCGAACGCGCCGAGCAGCGCCAGGCCGGCGACCGACTCGATGAGGATCGGCGGCGCCGCGGCCATGAACGCGGTGGCGGCGCCGGCCAGCAGGCCGAACAGGATGTAGCCGATGCCGGCGACCACCGCGGCGGGCCAGCGGCGCGCCGGGTCGGGGTGGGAGTCGGGCCCGGCGCAGATCGCCGCGGTGATCGCGGCGAGATTGATCGCGTGCGCGCCGAACGGGGCCGAGATCAGCGTCAGCAGGCCGGTGTCGCGGAACAGCGGGCTGGGCGAGGGGTGGTAGCCGTTCGCGTGCAGCACCGCCATGCCGGGGATGTTCTGCGACGCCATGGTGACGATGAACAGCGGCAGGGCGATGCCGATCAGCGCCGAGAGCGAGAACACCGGCATCACCAGCACCGGGTGAGGCCACAGATCGGCGGCATGCAGCGCCGAGAGGTCGGTGGTGGCGCCGATCAGCACGAAGGCGACCAGCACCGCGGCGGGCACCGCGAACAGCCGGTTGATGCGCGCCACCACGGCCCAGGCGATGACGATGGCCAGCCCCAGCACCGGTTTTTCCGCCACCGCCCGGGCCGGCGCCAGGCAGAGGTCGAGCAGCACGCCGGCCAGCATGGCGCTGGCCAGCGGCGCCGGGATGGCGGCGACCCAGCGGCCGAGCGGCTTCCAGAGGCCGGCGAACACGATCAGCAGCCCGGTGGCGAGGAAGGCGCCGACCGCCGCCGGGAAGCCGCCGATCACCGCCCCGGAGGTGGCCAGCAGCGCGCCGCCGGGGGTGGACCAGGCGATGCTGATCGGCATGCGGGTGCGCAGGCTGAGCCAGACACCGCCGGCGCCCATCGCGACGGACAGCGCCATCAGCCCGGATGCGGCCTGCGCCGGGCTGGCGCCGACCGCGGTGAGGCCCTGGACGATCACCGCGAAGGAACTGGCGAAACCGACGAAGCAGGCGAGCACGCCGGCGGCCAGGGTGGAAACGGTGAGGGCGCGCATCAGGAAGAAAGCAGCGCTTTTTTGAAAAAAAGCGCGCAAAAAACTTCATCCATTGGAGTGGATGAGACTCCAATGAATGAAAAGTTTTTTTGCTTCTTTTTGTTCACAAAAAGAAGACCTTGCTTACTCTGCCGCCTCCACCTTATCCGCCTTCGGCTTCTCGTGCTTCAGCTTGGCCATCGCGTTCTCCACATGCCGGCTGAACACGAATTCCGCCGGGCGCTGGCGGTCGAGCGGGATTTCCGGCGCCATCGCGCCTTCGGTGCGGATGCCGCGGAGTTCGACCTTCAGTGCCTTCAGCGGGTTGCGGATCGAGGCGGCGACGGCGGTGGCCTCGTAGCCGGAATGCACCATGCAGTTGGCGCATTTCTCGTAGTTGCCGGTGCCGTAGGAATCCCAGTTGGTGGTTTCCATCAACTCCTTGAAGGTCTTGGTGTAACCCTCGCCGAGCAGGTAGCAGGGGCGCTGCCAGCCGAAATAGGTGCGCGTCGGGTTGCCCCAGGGGGTGCAGTGGAAGGTCTGGTTGCCGGCCAGGAAGTCGAGGAACAGGCTGGACTGGTTGAACTGCCACTTCTTGCGGCCCGGATTGGCCTTGGTTTTCGCTTTCTCGCGGGCGAAAATATCGCGGAACAGGTTCTTGGTCGCGCGGCGGGTGAGGAAGTGCTCCTGATCCGGCGCCCGCTCATAGGCGTATCCGGGGGAGACCGAGATGCCGTCGACGCCCATCGCCATCACGTCGTCGAAGAAATTGGCCATCCGCTCGGGGTCGGCGTTGTTGAACAGCGTGGCGTTGATCAGGGTGCGGAAGCCGGCCGCCTTGGCCTTGGCGATGGCGGACACCGCGCGGTCGTAGACGCCCTCCTGGCCCACCGAGCGGTCGTGGTCGCAGCGGTTGCCGTCCAGATGCACCGACCAGGAGAAGTATTTGTTCGGCTTGAACAAATCCAGCTTCTTTTCCATCAGCAGGGCGTTGGTGCAGACGATCACGTATTTCTTGCGGGCGATGGCGCCGCGCACCACCTCGTCGATCTCCTTGTGCAGCAGCGGCTCGCCGCCGGCGATCACCACCACCGGCGCGCCGCATTCGTCCACCGCTTCCAGGCACTCGGCGACCGACAGGCGCTGGTTGAGGATCTCGCCGGGGTAGTCGATCTTGCCGCAGCCGGGGCAGGCCAGGTTGCAGCGGTAGAGCGGTTCCAGCATCAGCACCAGCGGATAGCGCTTGCGGCCGATCAGGTGCTGTTTGACCACATAGGCGCCAACGCGAAGGGCCTGGTGCAGCGGAATGGACATGATTCGCGATCCTTTGTTCAGGCGGCGGCGAAGCCGGTCATAGCGCCGAAAGCGGCGGAGCGCAGCCCCTCGGTTGCGGTGATTTGTGGCACTGGTACCACAGTGGCGGCGGTGTTTTCGCTTGCCTCCGGGGCATCGGCCAGGGTCTCGTGGCGCTCGGATAGGATGATTCGGCGCATGCATGGCCCTCCAGGTGGCGTGGCCAACCGCGCGGACGGAGCCGGCGGCAGGCGTCAGGTTGCAACATCCGCCCAATTCTTCAATAGATGGAATCTTCAAGAGGTGTTCGATGGGTGGGGATAGGCGAGCGGCGGGTCGGCGAGGTTGCGGCATGTACGCATGGGCGCAATCAGGTAGCGGGTATGCCATGAATTGGCGCGAGGGAGTAGCATGATGCGGCATGGCCGGACCGCGTGTGCGACTGTGGTATCTCGGCGACAGTCGGAAGGGCGATGTGATCTCCCAGCTGGACCCGCAACACGACTCCTGGCCGACGGTAGCGGCGAGACCGAATCCGGCGCGTCAGCGCTGAGCTAGAAGGACGCAAAGCATGACCCCACCCCCTGCCGCACAGCGCCCAGCTACCCCATTGCTGGATCGGGTGCGGGTGCCCGCCGATCTGCGCAACTTCTCGCCCGAGCAACTCAAGCAGCTGGCGGCCGAGTTGCGTGCCGAGACGATCGACGCGGTTTCCACCACCGGCGGGCATCTCGGCGCCTCGCTGGGGGTGGTCGAGCTGACGGTGGCGATCCATGCCATTTTCGATACGCCGACCGACCGGCTGCTGTGGGATGTCGGCCACCAGTGCTACCCGCACAAGATCCTGACCGGCCGGCGCGATCGCATCCGCACCTTGCGCCAGGGCGGCGGGCTGTCCGGCTTCACCAAGCGGGCGGAGAGCGAGTACGACCCGTTCGGCGCGGCGCATTCCTCCACCTCGATTTCGGCCGGGCTGGGCATGGCGGTGGCGCGCGACCTGAAGCGGGCGCGTGGTATCAAGGACGATCGCCAGGTGATCGCGGTGATCGGCGACGGGGCGATGAGCGCCGGTATGGCCTATGAGGCGATGAACAACGCCGGCGCCATGCGCTCCCGCCTGGTGGTGATCCTGAACGACAACGACATGTCGATCGCGCCGCCGGTGGGGGCGATGAGCGCCTATCTGTCGCGGCTGCTGTCGTCGCGCCAGTTCCTCGGCCTGCGCGACCTCGCGGTGCGGATGGCCAAGCGCTTCCCCAAGGGCATCGAGCGCACGGCGCGGCGGGCCGAGGAATATGCCCGCGGCATGCTGACCGGCGGGACGCTGTTCGAGGAACTGGGCTTCTATTACGTGGGGCCGATCGACGGCCATAACCTCGACCACCTGCTGCCGGTGCTGCGCAATGTGCGCGAGGCCGACGAGCAGGGGCCGATCCTGGTGCATGTGATCACCAAGAAGGGGCGCGGCTATGCCCCGGCCGAGGCGGCGGCGGACAAGCTGCATGCGGTGAGCAAATTCAACGTGATCACCGGCGAGCAGGCCAAGGGGCCGCCCGGTCCGCCGAGCTATACCAGGGTGTTCGCCGACGCGCTGATCGAGCAGGCGACCCGCGATCCGGCGATCGTGGCGATCACCGCGGCGATGCCATCCGGCACCGGGGTCGACCGCTTCGCCAAGGCGTTCCCCGATCGCAGTTTTGATGTCGGCATCGCCGAGCAGCACGCGGTGACCTTCGCCGCCGGGCTGGCGACCGAGGGGATCAAGCCGTTCTGCGCCATCTACAGCACGTTTTTGCAGCGCGCCTATGACCAGGTGGTGCATGACGTGGCGATCCAGTCGCTGCCGGTGCGCTTCATGCTGGACCGCGCCGGGCCGGTGGGGGCGGACGGGCAGACCCATGCCGGCAGTTTCGACCTCGCCTATCTGAGCTGCCTGCCGGGATTCGTGGTGATGGCGCCGGCCGACGAGGCGGAACTGGTGCATATGGTGGCCACCGCCGTCTCGATCGACGACCGGCCGAGCGCGGTGCGGTTTCCGCGTGGCGAGGCGACCGGCAAGGTCGAGTTGCCGGCGCGTGGCGAGGTGCTGGAGATCGGCCGTGGCCGGGTGCTGCGCGAGGGCAGCAAGGTGGCGATCCTGTCCTTGGGCCCGCGTTTGGCCGAGGCGACGCGCGCGGCCGATGAACTGGCGGCGCGCGGGCTGTCGACCACGGTGGCCGATGCCCGCTTCGCCAAGCCGCTGGATACCGCGCTGATCGAGCAACTGGCGCGCGACCATGCGGTGCTGATCACCATCGAGGAGGGCAGCAGCGGCGGGTTCGGCGCCTCGGTGATGCAGCATCTGGCCTGGGCCGGGCTGCTCGATGGCGGCGTGAAGCTGCGCCCGATGGTGCTGCCCGACCGGTTCCTGGAGCATGACAGTCAGGCCAAGCAGATGGTGGCGGCGGGGCTGACCGCGCGGGACATCGTCGCCGCCGCGGTTGGGGCGCTGGGCCAGGCGGATGCCGGGCAGAGCGGTGCGGCCACGGCATGAATCGAGCGACGCTGGGTTGGCGCAGATTTGGGCGGCGCGGATTCGGGCTGTTGCTGGCCGGCGCGCTGCTGGCTGGCGCGCGGCCTTCGGTGGCGGCCGACCTGCCGGCGCCGGCGCGGCCGATCGCGGCGCTGAACGCGGCGTTGCTGGCGGCGATGAAGGCGGGGCCGACCGAGGCGTTCGCCGCCCGCGCGCAGGCGCTGAAGCCGGTGGTGGAGCGGACGTTCGACCTGCCGGCGATCCTGCGCGCCTCGATCGGCGCGCGCTGGGCCGGGTTCTCGGCGGTGGCGCAGGGCGCGCTGCTGCAGGCGTTCACCGACTTCACCGTGGCCAGTTGGGCGGCGAATTTCGATACCTATGACGGCGAGCGGTTCGAGGTGCTGCCGGAGATGCGCCAGGTGGGCGCCGACCAGGTGGTGGAATCGCAGATCGTGCCGCGCCAGGGCGCGCCGACCCGGCTGGATTACGTGATGCGCGAGACCGACGGCGCCTGGAAGGCAGTGGACGTGCTGGTGGACGGGGCGATCAGCCGGGTGGCGACGCAGCGGTCGGATTTCCGCTCGCTGCTGACCTCGGGCGACCCGACGCCGCTGCTGGACATGCTGCGACGCAAGGCGGGTGCGCTGGCGGCGGACGGAGGTTCCTGAGGTATCATGACCTGGCTGGCGGTGTTCGCTGCGCTGTTGGCGTGCTTCGGCATGGGGCAGGCCTTGGCCGGCTGGTGGGCGGTGCGGCGGTTTCGCGCCGCGGTGCCGCCGCCGCTGCCGCTCGGTTCGCTGGGGCAGTTGCCCGGCGTCACCGTGCTGAAGCCGCTGCATGGCGACGAGGCGCTGCTGGAGGCGGCGCTGGCCAGCATCTGCGCGCAGGATTATCCGCGCTTCCAGGTGGTGTTCGGCGTGCACGGCCCGGCCGATCCGGCGCTGGCGGTGGTGCGGCGGTTGCAGGCGCGGTTCGCCGGCGGTGACATCGCGGTGGTGGTGGATGCCAGCCGGCACGGGCGCAACGGCAAGATTTCCAACCTGATCAACATGCTGCCGGCGGCGCGGCACGACGTGCTGGTGATCGCCGACAGCGATGTGCATGCGGCGCCGGATTATCTGCGGCAGATCGTGGCGAGCTTGGCGCAACCCGGCACCGGGCTGGTGACGACGCTGTATACCGGGCTGGCGGCCGAGCCCGGCCTGACCGGCTGGCTGGGCGCCAGCGGCATCACGCATGGCTTCCTGCCCGGCGCGCTGCTGGCGCGGGACCTGGGGCGGCAGGACTGCCTGGGCGCCACCATGGCGCTGCGGCGCGACACGCTGGCGGCGATCGGCGGGCTGCCGGCGCTGGTCGATGAACTGGCCGATGATGCCGTGCTCGGGCGCAAGGTGGCGGCGCTCGGGCTGGCGGTGCGGCTGGCGGCGACGGTGCCGGCGACCACGGTGGCGGAAACCCGGCTCTCCGACCTGCTGCGCCACGAGTTGCGCTGGGCGCGGACCATTCGCGCGCTGGTGCCCTGGGCGTTCATGGCCTCGGCGCTGCAATACAAGCTGGCCTGGGCCGGGCTGGCGATGCTGCTCTCCGGCGGTGCGTCGTGGTCGGTGGCGCTGTTCCTGGCGATCTGGGCGGCCTCGGCGATGGTGGCGCGCGGCATCGACGCGGCGCTGCCGATGCCGCGCGCCGCGCCGGCGCCGCTCGGCCTGCTGCCGCTGCGCGACGTGCTGTCGCTCGGCGTGCTGCTGGCGGCGTTCATGGGCCGTGAGGTGCGCTGGCGCGGGCAGGTGCTGCGGGCGGAGCGGGCCGCCCGCACGTGAGGCCGCGCCGGGTGATCGTCTCGGCGGATGATTTCGGGCTGTCCGAGGCGGTGAACGAGGGCGTCGAGCGGGCGCATCGCGACGGGGTGCTGACCAGCGCCAGCCTGATGGTGGCCGGTGACGCGGCCGAGGACGCGGTGCGCCGGGCCAGGCTGCTGCCGGGGCTGCGGGTCGGCCTGCATCTGGTGGTGATCGAGGGGCGGGCGGTGCTGCCGCCATCCGCGATCCCCGATCTGGTGGACGCGCAGGGCTGGTTCGGGTCGGAGCAGTGGCGCCTAGGGCTGCGCTACTTTTTCCGGCCGGCGGTGCGGCGGCAACTGGCGGCCGAGATCGCGGCGCAGTTCGCCGCCTTCGCCGCCACCGGGCTGACCCTGGCGCATGCCGACGCGCATAAGCATATGCATCTGCACCCGACCATCGGCGCGCTGCTGCTGCGCGAGGGCGCGCGGCATGGCCTGCGGCGGGTGCGGGTGCCGATGGAGCCGCCGGCGGTGCTGGCGGCCTGCGGCACCAGGCCGGGGCTGGGTGGCCGGGCGCTGGCCGCCTGGACGCGGCTGCTGCGCTGGCAGGTGCGCCGCGCCGGGATGGCCGCCAGCGATGCGGTGTTCGGCATCGCCTGGAGCGGCGCGATGACCGAGGCGCGGGTGCTGGCGCTGCTGGCGCGCCTGCCGGCCGGCGAGAGCGAGATCTATTTCCATCCCGCGGCCGGGCGGGATGCGGCGTTGGACCGGCTGATGCCGGGCTATCGGCATGAGGAGGAGTTGGCGGCGCTGCTCAGTCCGGCAGTGCGCGCGGCGTTGCGCCGGTGTGCTGGCTCGCCATAGGCGGTTCCTCGCGCAGTTGCGGGTTGTCGTAGATCGGGTGGCGCCACGCGTACAGCGCCTGCCCCAGCGCCGCCGCCAGGTCGCGCTTCTCGGCGGCGCCGAGGCAGGCGCCGACTTCCTCGCGCCGGCCGCCCGCCATCAGGAACAGCGCCGGCACCCGGCCCGGCCGCTCCTCCAGCGCCACGTTGAGCCAGTTCGGCGGCAGCACCACGTCGCGGCGGCGGCCATGCGGATCGGTGCGCGCCACGCGCAACTCGGCAGGCGACAGCAGCAGGATTTCCTGGCGGCGCGCGTCGCGCATGTTGAGGTGGAACAGCCAGGCGATTACCAGCAGGTCGAGCACGGTGAAGCCGCCGACCGGCCAGGCGCCGATCGAGACGCACATCAGGCCGGTGGCGCCGGTGAGCGCACAGATCACGATCAGCACCTTGCGCAGCCCGCGCATGGTCAGGCTGCGATGCGGCATGATCACCGCTTCGAACAGCAGGTCTCCGGCAGCGTCCATGCCGCGTATATGGCACGATCGCGGCGGCTTTGCACCGGCCGGCTTGCCATCCAGAGCGCGGCGGCGGAGAGTCCGCCGATGGTCCTGCCGCCGAAACCGCCCCGCCCGACGCCACGCATGACCAAGGCGCAGGTGCTCGGGTTCTTGCAGGCGCTGGCGGCGCTCAACCCCGAGCCGCGCAGCGAGCTGGTCTATGCCGGCGCCTTCACGCTGCTGGTGGCGGTCGTGCTGTCGGCGCAGGCGACCGACGCCGCGGTGAACAAGGCCACGGTCGGGCTGTTCCACGATGCACCGACGCCGGCCGCCATGGTGGCGCTGGGCGAGGCGGGGGTGGCGCGGCATATCCGCACCATCGGGCTGTGGCAGGGCAAGGCGAAAAACGTGGTGGAACTGTCGCGCCGGCTGCTGGCCGCGCATGGCGGGCAGGTGCCGAACGACCGCGCGGCGCTCGAAGCTCTGCCCGGCGTCGGCCGCAAGACCGCCAACGTGGTGCTGAACGTGGCCTTCGGCGAGCCGACCATGGCGGTCGACACCCATGTCTTCCGCGTCGCCAACCGCACCGGCCTCGCCCCCGGCCGCGACGTGCGCGCGGTGGAGGATGCGCTGGTGGCGCGCATTCCGGCCGAACTGCTGGGCCGGGCGCATCACTGGCTGATCCTGCATGGGCGCTACGTGTGCAAGGCCCGCACGCCGGAGTGCTGGCGCTGCGTGGCGCGGGAGTGGTGCCGGTTTGCTGATAAGACGCTGGCGCCGCCCAAAAGGAAGTAAGGTCTTCTTTTTATGAACAAAAAGAAGCAAAAAAACTTTTTATCCAATGGAGTGTACGGCCTCTCCGCAACTCCGGCGTTGCAAGGCGAATGAGAGTTTCTTGGTTCCTTTTTTCAAAAAAGAACATCCCTTTCTTCGCTGATTTGCGCCATGCTGCGGACCCAACAGCCACGGCAGGCCATATGTCAGCATCCAGCGTCATCGCCTCCAGGCCACGCGCCACGCGGGACTACCGGCTGGATTTTTTCCGTGGGCTGTCGCTGTTTTTCATCTTTATCGACCACATCCCGGCCAATCCGGTCAGCTATTTCACGCTGAAGACCTTCGCCATCAACGACGCGGCGGAGGTGTTCATCTTCATCTCCGGCTACACCGCGGCGATGGTGTATGGCCGGGCGCTCGGGCGGGACGGCTTTCTGCTGACCACGGCGCGCATCTACCGGCGGGTATGGACGCTGTATGTCGCGCATATCTGCATGTTCATGATCTACATGGCGGAGATCGTCTACACCGCGCGGCGGTTCAGCAATCCGCTGTTCATCGGCGATCTTGGTGTTGGCGACTTCATCTCGCGGCCGGACGAGACCATCGTCAACGTGCTGCTGCTGCGCTACCAGCCGACCTTTCTCGACATTCTGCCGCTGTACATGGCGCTGCTGGCGATGTTCCCGCTGGTGCTGCTGGCGCTGCGCCGGCATGTGCTGCTGGCGCTGATTCCCTCGGTGCTGCTCTACGCCGCGGTGCAGGTCTGGCACATCAACATGCCGGGCAACGAGGGCGACGGCTGGTATTTCAATCCGTTCGCCTGGCAGTTGCTGTTCGTGGCCGCCGCGGTGTTCGGCGAGGGCAGCGCGCGTGGCCACAGTTTGCTGCCCACCCAGCGCTGGCTCGTCGTGCTGGCGGCGGTGATCGCCGGCACCGGCATGCTGATCCAGCTGTCATGGACGCTGCATGACCTGATCGGCGCCGGACCGCAGATTCTGCGCCATGCGCTGTGGCCGGTCGACAAGACCAGCCTGCCGCTGATCCGCGTCATCAACGTGCTGGCGCTGGCGGTGCTGGTGGCGCGGCTGGTGCCGCGCAACGCCCGGTTTCTGACCCGCCCGGTGGCCTGGCTGGTGGTGCTGTGCGGGCAGCACTCGCTGGAGGTGTTCGCGCTCAGCATCCTGTTGGCGGTGCTGGGCAATATGGTGTTGACGCTGGCCGGGCGGACGCTCGGCATGTACCTCATTATCACCCTGGGTGGGATGCTCATCATGGTTGGCTTGGCATTATTGATGGCCTGGTTCGGTGGCGGCGGGCGATTGCCGGTGCGGCCGACGCCGGAGACGGTGGCCGGAGCTTCGTCATGAGGGCGCTGGCATTGGCGGCGGTGATCCTCAGCCTGACGCTGCCCGGCGTGGCCCATGCCGAGGCCGGTTGCGCGGTGCCACCGGCGTTGGCGCTGCCGAACCTGAAGCTGCCGCATGCGCGCAGCCTCGTGCATGCCCGCCATACCCTGGTGGTGCTGGCGGTTGGCAGCGCGCCCACGCTGGGTGCCGCCGCCGACGGGGCGGCGTTCTCCTATCCGTCCCGGTTGGAGGTGCGCCTGAGCGCCCTGCTGCCGGGGGTGGCCGTCGCCGTGCTGAACCAGGGCGCCGCGCACCGCTCCACCCAGAGCATGGCCAGGCATCTGTCGGAGATGGTGGCTGAAAGCGGCGCCCGGCTGGTGCTCTGGGAGACCGGTGGGCGGGAGGTCTCGCGCGGCATGAATGTCGACAGTTACGCCAGCGAGGTGCAACTCGGGCTGGACGAAATCCAGTCCGCCGGCGCCGACGCCATTTTGCTCGACCTGCAATATACCCCCGGCATGATGCGACTTGCGCCGATCGACGCGTACCGGCAGGTGATCCATGACGCCGCGGCCAATTCCGGCGTCGCGGTGTTCCAGCGGTATGAATTGATGATCGACTGGGCGCAGCATGGCCTGACCCTGAACCCAACCGACTCGGCTGCCCGCGTGCCGGCTGCGCGGCGGCTGTATGACTGCATTGCCGCAGCATTGGCGCAGGCGATCGCGCCGGCGGTGCGGTGAACGCCGCTACAGCCCCAGCAGGCGCGGCAGCCACAGCGACAGCGTCGGCACGAAGGTGACCAGGCCGAGCACCACCAGCATCACCAGATAGAACGGCCACAGCCCGCGCACCGCCTTCTCCATCGACACGCGGCCGATGGCGCAGCCGACGAACAGCACCGAGCCGACCGGCGGCGTCAGCAGCCCGATGCCGAGATTGAGCAGCAGGATCATGCCGAAATGCACCGGGTCGATGCCGAATCGCATCACCACCGGCAGCAGGATCGGCGTGCAGATCAGGATCAGCGGCGCCATGTCCATCAGGCAGCCGAGCACCAGCAGCAGCACATTGATCAGCAGCAGGATCACGTCGCCGTTGCTCGACAGGGTGAGGAAGAACGCCGTGATCTTGGCCGGCAACTGCATCAGCGCCATGACGTAGCCGAACGCCGAGGCGAAGGCGATCAAGGTCAGCACCATCGCCACCGTCTTCAGCGTGCGATGCACCAGGCCGGGCAACTCTTTCCAGCCGTAATCGCGGTAGATGAACATCGTCACCAGGAAAGCGTAGACCACGGCGATGGCGCCGGCCTCCACCGCGGTGAAGATGCCGGCCAGGATGCCGCCGACGATGATGACGATGGTGACCAGCCCCCACAGCGCCTGGCCGGACAGCCGCAGCGCCTCGCCGAGCGGCACCACCTCGCCCTTCGGGTAGCCGCGCTTGTAGGCAATCGCGACGCACAGCGCCATCAGCGCCACGCCGAGCAGGATGCCCGGCACCACGCCGGCCATGAACAGGCTGATGATCGACACGCTGCCGCCGGTGGCCAGTGAGTAGATCACCGCGTTGTGGCTCGGCGGCACCAGGATGGCTTGCAGCGAGCCGCTGATGGTGACGTTGGTGGCGTAGACCCGCGAATAGCCGCTGCGCTCCATCTGCGGGATCATCACCGAGCCGATCGCCGACACATCGGCCACCGACGAGCCGGAAATGCCGGACAGGAAGCTGGTGGCGACGATGTTGACCAGCGCCAGCCCGCCGCGCAGCCGCAGCACGCCGACCAGCACGTTGGCGAAGGCGACCAGCCGGCGGGCCATGCCGCCCTCGGCCATGATGGCGCCGGCCAGCACGAAGAACGGGATGGTCAGCATGGCGAAGCTGGAGACGCCGTGCGAGACCTGCAGCATCACGGCCGCCATCGGGATATCGATCCAGATGGCGCCGACCAGGGCGGCGAAGCCCAGCGCGTAGGCGATCGGCATGCCGATGGCGAAGCACACGAACAGCGTGCCGAGCAGGATGGCGACATCCATTGGGCGGGGTCCTTGCCGGCGCGTTATTCGGTGACGGAGAGGCTGTCGTCATCGGCGACCGCGTCGGGCGGCGGGCCGATCAGCAGGAATTCCAGCACGAACAGCAGCAGCATGGCGCCGCCGATCGGGATCGGCAGATAGCTGATGCCGACCTTCAGCGCCGGAAACTCGGCGACGCTCTGGTGCCAGGTGGTCTGCACCAGCCCGGTGCCGTGCACCACCATGAACAGGGCGAGCAGCGCCATCAGCAATTCCGCCACCACCGACATCGATTTCTCGACCATCCGCGGCATCGAGGTTCGCAGCAGGGTGACACGCATATGGGTGCCGGTGCGATAGCAGGCGGCGCCGCCGATGAAGGTCAGCACGATGGTCAGCAGGATCGCCATCGGCTCCGGCCAGGAGGCGGCATGGTTGGCGACGTAGCGCATATAGACGCCGTACGGGATCACCACCGCGATCGCCACCAGGCAGACGCCGGCGACGAACACGCAGAGCAGGTACAACACATCCATCGCGCGGCGGAACTGGCTGGCCATGCTGCCTCCGGGTCGGGTGGCGGGCCGGCATCCCGACCCGCCGAAATATCAGGATACCGCGGAAATCTGCTTGATCAGGGCTGCGTATTTGGCGCCGTACTTGTCCCACACCGGCTTGACCGCGGCCTGGAATGGCGCCTTGTCCATGCCGGTGACCTCGGCGATCTTGGCGGCCTTCATCTTGTCGAGCGCCTCCTTCTCCTTGGCGTCCCACAATACGCGCTCTTCCATCTGCGCCTCGCGGCCGAGTTTTTTCAGCAGGTCCTGGTCGGCTTTCGACATGCCGTCCCAGGCCGGCCGCGAGAAGGCGATGATCTCGGGGACGATCAGATGCTCGGTGAAGCTGAAGAACTTGGCGACTTCGTAGTGGTGGTCGAACACGTAGCTCGGCGGATTGTTCTCTGCACCATCGATCACCCCGGTTTGCAGCGCGCTGAACACCTGGTCGTAGCCCATCGCCACCGCGTTGGCGCCGAGCGCGTTGCCCATCGCGACGAACATCGGGTTGCCGATGACGCGGACCTTGAGGCCCTTCATGTCGGCGATGCCGTTGATCGGGTGCTTGGTGTCGTAGAAGCTGCGCGCGCCGGCATCCATCCAGGCCAGGCCGACGAGTTTGCTGTTCGGGTCGTCGGTGATCCTGTCCAGCAGGCTCTGGCCGATCGCGCCGTCGATCACCTTGCGCATGTGGTCGGTGCTGCGGAACACGAATGGCAGGTTGAACACGTTGAGGTCGTCCACCACCGGGCCGAGTGCCCCGACGCTGACGCGGGCGAACTGGATGGCGCCGACCTGCGCCTGCTCGATCGCCTCCTTCTCGCCGCCGAGCTGCATGGAGGCATACATCTGCACGCCCAGCCGGCCATTGGTGGCCTTCTCCAGCTTCTTGCCGAGGCTCTCCATGGCGGCCACCGTCGGGTAGCCCTCCGGATGCACGTCCGATGCCTTCAGCATCTTGGTGGCTGCCTGCGCCCGCCCGCCGATGGCGAACATGCCGAGGCCGGCCGCGGCTCCGAGTTGCAGTGCGTCACGCCGTTTCATGGACTCTCTCCCGTTGTTTTCATGGTCTTCATCCCTGACCGTTCCGTGCGGCTACCCGTATGGAGGGCGCTTGCATCGCTGCAATGATCAGGTCATCATGTTGTCTGATGATCCTACTTCACACGGGTGGATGCTTGTCAAGCCGTCCCGCTTCGTCACCGATGCTGCGCCCGCTCGACCGCCCGCGAAACCGGGCGAGCGAGGTGGTGGAACGGCTGACCGCCGAGATCGCCAGCGGCCGCCTGCCGCCCGGCGCGCGATTGCCGACCGAGCAGGAGATGATGGCGGCGTTCGAAGTGAGCCGCAGCGTGGTGCGCGAGGCCGCCGCCGCACTGCGCGCCAACGGCCTGGTGGTCACCCATCAGGGCAAGGGCGCGTTCGTCGCCGCCGACGCCACGCGGCAGCCGTTCCGCCTTGATGCCGATCTGCGCGATTCGCTCGGCGACGTGGTGGACGTGATGGAGTTGCGGCTGGCGATCGAGGTGGAGGCCGCCGCCCTGGCCGCCGAACGGGCCAGCCCGCCGGCCTTGCGCGCGGTGGAGCGGGCGCTGGCGACCTTCGAGCGCGGCATCGCCCGCGACCGTTCCTCGATCTCCGAGGATTTCGCCTTCCACAGCGCCATCGCCGGCGCCACCGGCAACCCGCAATTCGCCCGCATCCTGGAATATCTCGGCCGCTTCATCATCATTCCGCGCCAGGCCATCGTGATGGACCCGCTGCGGCAGGTGGAGGCGGCGGCCTATCTGCGCACCCTGGTCGACGAGCATCGTGCCATCGCCGCCGCCATCGTGGCGCGCGATCCGGGTGGCGCGCGGGCGGCGATGCGCGACCACCTGGCTCGCTCCCGCGAGCGCTATCGTGGCATGCTGCGCCACGGCTCAGCCTGAACCGGCACGCCATTCTGGGACGGAAACCGACATGACCGACACGCCTCGCCCTCGCATCACCCCCGAAACCCTGCGCAGCGCCCGCTGGTTCGCGCCGGACGACCTGCGCGGCTTCGGCCATCGCTCGCGCCTGATGCAGATGGGCTACGCGCCGGAGGATTGGGTGGGCCGCCCGGTGATCGGCATCCTCAACACCTGGTCCGACCTGCAGCCCTGCCACATGCATTTCCGCCAGCGGGTGGAGGAGGTGAAGCGCGGCGTGCTGCAGGCCGGCGGATTCCCGGTGGAGATGCCGGCGCTGTCGCTGTCGGAGAGCTTCCTGAAACCGACCTCCATGCTGTATCGCAACATGCTGGCGATGGACGCCGAGGAGCTGATCCGCGCCCACCCGATCGACGGCGTGGTGCTGATGGGCGGCTGCGACAAGACCACGCCGGCGCTGCTGATGGGCGCCACCTCGGCCGGGGTGCCGGCGATCTTCATGCCGGCCGGGCCGATGCTGCGCGGCAACTGGAAGGGCCAGGTGCTCGGCTCCGGCTCGGACGCCTGGAAATACTGGGACGAGCGCCGCGCCGGCAAAATCAGCGACCGTGACTGGTTCGAGATGGAAGGCGGCATCGCCCGCTCGCCCGGCCATTGCATGACGCTCGGCACCGCCAGCACGATGACCGGCATCGCCGAGGCGATCGGCATGACGCTGCCGGGCGCGTCGTCCATCCCCGCCGCCGACGCGACGCACCAGCGCATGGCCACCGCCTGCGGCCGGCGGGCGGTGGAGATGGTGTGGGAAGACCTGCGCCCCTCGGTCATCCAGACCCGCGCCGCGTTCGAGAACGGCATCATGGTGGCGATGGCGATGGGCTGCTCGACCAATGCGATCATCCACGTGATCGCCCAGGCGCGGCGCGCCGGGGTCGATATCGGGCTCGATGATTTCGAGGCGGCCAGCCACAAGGTGCCGGTGATCGCCAATATCCGGCCGAACGGCGCCACCTACCTGATGGAGGATTTCTACTATGCCGGCGGCCTGCCGGCGCTGATGGCGCTGATCGCCGACCGGCTGCATCTGGACGCGATCACCGCCAATGGCCGCACGCTGGGCGAGAACATCGCCGGCGCCAAAGTGAACAACCCCGACGTGATCCGTACCCTGGCCGACCCGGTCTATGCCGAGGGCTCGCTCGCCGTGCTGCGCGGCAACCTGGCGCCGGATGGCTGCGTGATGAAGCCGGCCGCCGCCGAACCGCGCCTGCGCAAGCATGCCGGCCCGGCGCTGGTATTCGATTCGTATCCCGAGATGAAGGCCGCGGTCGAGGACGAGAACCTCGACGTCACCGCCGACCACGTGCTGGTGCTGCGCAATGCCGGGCCGCAGGGCGGGCCGGGAATGCCGGAATGGGGCATGCTGCCGATCCCGCGCAAGCTGGTGAAGCAGGGCGTGCGCGACATGCTGCGGCTCTCCGATGCGCGGATGAGCGGCACCAGCTACGGCGCCTGCGTGCTGCATATCTCGCCGGAATCCTATATCGGCGGCCCGCTGGCGCTGGTGCGGACCGGCGATGTCATATCGGTGGACGTCGCCGCCCGCAGCATCAGCATGAATGTCTCCGACGCCGAACTGGCCAGCCGCCGCGCCGCCCTCACGCCGCCCGCGCCGCGCTTCGAGCGCGGCTATGGCTGGATGTTCGCCCAGCATATCCGCCAGGCCAATGACGGCGCCGATTTCGACTTCCTGGAGACCGGGTTCGGGCGCGCGGCGGGAGAGCCGGCGATTTATTGAGCCCGAAATATCTTGTTTTGTGAACAATACTCCGTTCTGGCGAAAATCCGAAAATCCGTCATCGGCGGCGCGGCCTGGCGGTGGCGTACGCTAAAGAAGACTCACCACGGAGACACAGAGACACGGAGAAGAAAGCAGGAAGCGTCACTCCTTCACTTGCTTCTCCGTGTCTCTGTGTCTCTGTGGTGAATCTTCCTTGCTTGCTTACGTCGCATCTCCCTGGACAGCCACAATTCTTCTTTTTTTGCTTCTCCCCACCCCGGTGTAAATCTTCCGGCTTGCTGCCATCCGCGAACCGCGCCGCCGGCGCCATCCGGGATGCCGCCGGCAGGCGAACTCGCTCCCCGGTTTTGCTTGCAGCGAAGGAGGAACGTCAGTAAAACTAACGTCAATGCATCCCACCACCCCCGCCACCGCGCTCGGCCAACGCTATCTCCCCCACATCGCCGATCTCTGCGCCGGTGTGGCCGCGGTCGCCGCCCGCCATCGGGCGCTGGCGCCGCTGCTGGTGCTGGTCTGGGTCCGCCTGCGCCGCACTTTGG
>DATJEA010000619.1:0-11644 GCA_035497095.1 Acetobacteraceae bacterium
CGGCATGACGGCGCAGGTGCTGGCGATGCGGCGGCCGGAGCTGGTGGCCAGCCTGTGCCTGGTGTCGACCACCTGCCGGCCGCCGTTCGGGACCAGCGCGGCCTGGGCGGCGCGGGCCGAGGAGGTGCGGCGGACCGGCGATTATCGCGACGTGGAGGCGCCGATGATCGAGCGCTGGCTGACCCGGCGGTTTCGTCGCGCCGAGCCGGCCGGCGCCGCGCTGGTGCGCGAGATGATCCGCAATACGCCGCTGGAGGGCTACGTTGGCTGCTGCATGGCGATCGGCGGGCTGGATGCGTGCGGCAAGCTGGCGGGGTATCAGGGGCCGGTCTGCGTGATCGCCGGCGAGGAAGACCCCGGCACCACGGTGGAGGACGCGCAATTGATCGTGGCCGGGATCGCGCAGGCCGAACTGCATGTGGTGCCGCATGCCCGGCATCTGCTGAACTGGGATGCGCGGGAGATCTTTACGCCGCTGCTGCTGAACTGGCTGGCGCAGGCGGCGCCGCGCTATTTCCAGCCGGCGGATTCGATTCCGGTGGTGATGTAGGCGTGGGTTATCCGCCCATGTCGGCGGCGCCCTTGGCGATCGCCACCACGGCGGTGACCAGCAGCGCCGCGCCGGCGGCCGGGCGGTAGGTGCTGCCGCCGAAGCGGCGGAAGCCGATGGCGCCGATCCAGCCGCCGAGCATCATCAGCGGCAAGCCGCCCAGCGCCAGCGCCACCGAGGGCCAGCCGAGCAGGCCGGAGAAGAACACCATCGGCAGCGCGATGGTGGAGGCGATCGGGAAGAACACCATCAGCGAACTGCGCATCACGGTATGGCGCGGCTCGAAATGCATGAAATACAGGATCGCCGGCGGGCCGGCCATCGCGGCGACGCCGTTGCAGACGCCGGAAGCGAAGCCGGCCAGCAGCGCGAGGCGGGTGCGGTGGCGGGGGAGATGCGCCGGCGTGGTCGCTTTTCGCGGCCGCCAGGTGGCGATCACGGCCGCCATCACCACGACGCCGAGCACCAGGCGGACCGTGGGCTGCGGCAGGGCGGCCAGCGCCAGCACGCCGAGCGGGGTGCCGAACAGGCTGCCGGCCACCAGGCCGCCGACCACGCGCCAGTCGGCGTTGCGGAATTCGACCACGCAGTCGTGCAGGCCGATCGCCGCCTGGATCAGCAGGATCGCCGGCACCACCGCGCGCGGCGGCAGCATCAGGGTGGCCAGCGGCACCGAGGCCAGCGCGAAGCCGAAGCCGGTGAAGCCGCGCAGCAGGGCGGCGAACAGGATGGCGCCGGCGCCGGCCAGCAGCGCCTGGGTGGAGAAGGCGTCGAGTGCGGTCATCCGGCGAGGGTGTCGGCTGGGGCGGGGATGGCGTCAACCGGCAAGATTGTGCGCAGAATGGCGGATAGCGATGAGGAGGGGCCGGGATGGCGTTCAAACTGGTGATGCTGCCGCCGCAGAATGCGATCTATCGCGGCTGGGCGGCGCGGCTGGCGGCGGAATTGCCGCGGGTGCGGGTGGTGGTGGCGGAGGATCACCAGCAGGCGGCGGCAGAGCTGGTCGAGGCGGATGCGGCGTTCGGGCCGTTGCCGGAAGAACTGCTGGCGGTGACGACCAGGCTGCGCTGGCTGCAGGCCAACCAGGCGGCGCCGCCGGCCGGGTTCTACTATCCGGCGATGGCGGCGCATCCGGTGGTGGCGACCAATTTCCGGGAAATCTTCAACGACCATATCGGCGCGCATATCATGGCCTTCGTGCTGAGCTTCGCGCGCGGCTTCCAGTATTACATCCCGCAGCAGACCCGCCGCGAATGGGCCAAGCCGCCGGAGGACGAGGGCGTGGTGGCGCTGCCGGGGGCGACCATGCTCGTGGTCGGGCTGGGCGGCATCGGCGCCGAGGCGGCGCGGCTGGCGGCGGCGTTCGGGATGGTGGTGCTGGCGACCGATATCAGGCGCACCGAGGCGCCGCCGGGGGTGGCCGAGTTGCATCGCCCGGAGGCGCTGGACGCGCTGCTGCCGCGGGCGGATTTCGTCGTGCTGACGGTGCCGCACACCCCGGCCACCGAAGGGTTCTTCGACCGGGCGAAGTTCCGGCGCATGAAGCCGAGCGCGTTCTTCATCAATATCGGCCGCGGCATGACGACCCGGCTCGACGATTTGGTGGCGGCGCTGCGGGCGGGCGAGATCGCCGGCGCCGGGCTCGACGTCTATGAGCAGGAACCGCTGCCGGCGGAGCATCCGCTGTGGACGCTGCCGGGCGTGCTGATGACCCCGCATATGGCCGGCTACGGCCCGCATCTGAACGAGCGGCGCTATGCGATATTGCGCGACAACTGCCGTGCCATGCTGGAAGGTGGGACGCTGCGCAACGTGGTGGACAAGGCGAACTGGTTCTGAGCCGCAAGCCCGTCACGCCTCGCCGCTGAGGATCTCGTAAATCGCCCGCGCCACGTCCTGATAGGCCAGCGCGCCGGGATGCAGGCTGTCGCAGTACGGGAAGGCGGCCTGGGCCTCGGCGTAGCCGCCCCAGCGCTGCTTCAGGTCGAGCACCGGGCAGCCATTGGTGAGCGCCAGCAGGTTGATGATGGCGATGAAGCTGTCCAGCGTGCCGTCGAGCGCCTGCGCGGTCTTGCTCGGCGCGCCCACCATCAGCAGCACGTCGCCGGTCTGCCGCGCGGCGCTGATGATCTGCTGCATCTGCAACTGATACTCGCCCGGCGCGGTGCTTTTGTTGCTGTCGTTGATGGTAAGGTTGATCACCGTGAGATCTGGTGCGAACAGCGGGATGGCGTTGAGCGGCGCCCAGGGCGTGCCGGCATTGCTGAAATTCTGCGCCCTGGCGCCGAACCAGGCGCCTTGCAGCACATCGGCTGCCGGCACCGCGCTGTTGCTGGCCTCGATGGCGCCGATGAACAGCCGGCCATCGGCTCTGGGCAGGATATTGACGGTGCCGGCGCCCGGCGGCACGCGGTAGGTGACCGCCTTGTAGGCCGGCACGCCGGACGTGGCCACGCTGCCGAGCGGCGGGCCGCCATCGAGGGTGACGGTGAAGCTGCCGAGCCGCGGCTGCTGGGCATAACGAATGGTCAGCGTGTCGAATGCGCCGGTGGGGGTGAAGGCGAACGCGCTCGCCGTGCTGCCGGTGAACCCCCACAGCCCGCCGCCGACCGTGCCGGTGTTGCTGGCGGCGGCCCAGCCGGCGCCCGGCGCCACGCGCGGGTCGTAGAGCTCCGGCGCGACCTCGGTGACGCCCTGGGTGCCGACCAGGCTGTTGGCCGAGAACGGCACCAACGGCGCCGCCAGCCGCGCCAGCAATTGCGGCCAGCCATTGGCGTAGGCGCCGTGCAGCCTGCACATGCCGCCCAGCCCGGCGCCGGCGCCGCAATTGGTGCTGTCGCCGAGCACCAGCAGCCGCGCCCGCCCGGTTCCGGCCCGCACCCTGGCGATCGCCCGTTGCCAGCATTGCATCTGCTGGTCGCGCACGTAGTGCGGCAGTTGCCTATCCATGCAGGAAAGCGATCCAGTTCGGGTTCGCGGCCACCGGCAGCCCGCCGATGGCGGTGAGTCTGCCAGTATCGGCGGCGATCGCATAGACGCCAATGCGGTGTGACGTCTGGCCGGCGCAGAGCAGGAAGCGGCCATCCGGCGAGATGGCGAAACCGCGCGGTCCGGCCTCGCTGGCGATGCTGCCGAGCGGGGCGAGGTCGCCGGTCGCGGAATCGACGCGCCAGGCGGAGAGCGTGCCGGTCAGGCGCTCGCTGGCATAGAGGAAGCGGCCATCCGGGGTGAGGTGCAGATCGGCGGCGGCGATGCGCCCCACGGTGCCGGCGGGCAGGGTCTGCACGGTCTGGCGCAGGCTGAGCGTGCCGGTGGCGGGGTCGACGGCGTAGCGGTCCAGGCTGGCGTCGAGTTCGTTCAGCACATAGGCGACCCGACCGCCAGCCGCAAAGCGCATATGGCGGGGGCCGGCGCCGGGGCGCACCGGCACCCTGCCCTCCCCCGCCGGCGTCAGCAGGCCGGTGGCGCGGTCGAAGTGCAGATGCAGGATGACGTCGCCGCCGAGGCACGGCACGTAGACGAAGCGGCCGGCCGGGTCGGGCAGGATGCAGTGCGCCTTGTCCGGCGTCGCGGTCACCTGGCTTGGCGGGCCATGCGCCACGCCGTCGGCGCCGATCTTGTGACTGGCGATCAGCGAGGCGGGATAGGAGGCGCTGAGCAGATGCCGGCCGACGGCGCTGATATAGGCCATGCCGGCCGGCAGCTCGGTGGTGCCGAGCAGGGTGAGGCCACCATCCCCGGCCACCGCGAAGCTGGCCAGCGGATACGGCGCGACGCGGACCGCGGCATAGAGCCGGGTGCGGTCGGCCGACAGCGCCAGCGGCATGCTGATCGCCTCACCGGCCGGGCCGGGCACCGCCACCGTGCTGTGCCGGCGCAACGTTCCGCCGACATCGAGGTCGAGGATCTCGATCGCCCGGTCGTTGGCGCAGGAGACGTAGAGACGGTGGGTCATTGCGAATCCTTTATCGAGCCCGCAGACGGGGACTTGCCATGCCGCGAGGCGGTGTGCAAACCCAGGTTATGCCGGGTGGAAAATAACAGGGAATTGCCGTGGTCGACCCCGAACTGACCTATGACGTATTGGTGATCGGCGGCGGCAATGCGGCACTCTGCGCCGCCATCACCGCCCGCCAGGCCGGCGCCAGCGTGCTGGTGCTGGAACATGCGCCCAAGGCGATGCGCGGCGGCAACAGCCGGCACACCCGCAACCTGCGCGCGATGCACGGCAAGCCGACCTCGGTGCTGACCGACGCCTATCTGGAGGACGAATACTGGGACGACCTGCTGCGGGTGACCGGCGGGCAGACCGACGAGCACCTGGCGCGGATGACCATCCGCATGTCGGAGCAGGCGCTGCCGTTCCTGGAGGCCTGCGGCGTGCATTTCCAGCCGTCGCTCGCCGGCACGCTCAGCCTGTCGCGCACCAACGCGTTCTTCCTCGGCGGCGGCAAGGCGCTGCTGAACGCGCTGTATGCCACCGCCGAGCGGCTCGGCGTGGTGGTCGCCTACGACAGCGAGGTGCAGGAACTGCATCTGGAGGACGGCTTCGTGCGGGCGCTGGACATCACCAGCAACGGCTTCGCGATGACGGTGCGGGCGAAGGCGGTGGTGGCCTCGTCCGGCGGGTTCCAGGCCAATCTGGAGTGGATGCGGCTGTACTGGGGCGACGCGGTGGATAATTTCGTGATCCGCGGCACGCCGTACGCCAGAGGCCGGGTGCTGAAATCGCTGCTCGACCAGGGGGTGGCGCAGATCGGCGACCCGACCCAGTTTCATGCCGTGGCGCTCGATGCCCGCGCGCCGCAATTCGATGGCGGGCTGGTGACGCGGCTGGATTCGGTGCCGTTCAGCATCGTGCTCAACCGCGACGGCCGCCGGTTCTACGATGAGGGGGAGGATTTCTGGCCGAAGCGCTACGCCATCTGGGGCCGGCTGATCGCCCAGCAGCCGGGGCAGATCGCTTATTCGATCTGCGATGCGAAATCCTTGAAGCTGTTCATGCCGTCGGTGTTTCCGGCGATCGTCGCCGGCAGCCTCGCGGAGCTGGCGGAGAAGCTGGGGCTGGATGCGGCGGCGGTGGTGGCAGCGGTGGCGGAGTATAACGCCGCGGTGCAGCCGGGGCAGTTCAACGACCGCACGCTCGATGGCTGCCATACCGAGGGGCTGGAGCCGCCGAAGACCAACTGGGCGCGCAGCATCGATACACCGCCCTTCGTCGGCTATCCGCTGCGGCCCGGCATCACCTTCACCTATCTGGGGATGAAGGTGACCGATCAGGCGCGGGTGCTGATGGCGGATGGCAGGCCGGCCGGCAATCTGTTCGCTGCCGGCGAGATCATGGCCGGCAATATCCTCGGCCGCGGCTATCTGGCCGGCTTCGGCATGACCATCGGCACCGTGTTCGGCCGGCTGGCCGGCGAGAGTGCCGCACGCAGCGCGAGGAACTGAGCGATGTCGGACATCACGTTGCCTGAGTCGGATGCCGTCGCCAACGCCAGGCGGTCGATGGAAGTGTGCAACGCCTGCCGCTATTGCGAGGGCTACTGCGCGGTGTTCCCGGCGATGGAGTTGCGGCGGGAGTTCAGCGCCGTGGACCTCGGCTATCTGGCCAATCTGTGCCACGGCTGCCGGGCCTGCTTCTACGCCTGCCAATACGCGCCGCCGCACCAGTTCGGCGTCAATCTGCCGCAGCAATTCTCCGAGGTTCGCGCCGAGAGCTACGTCGCCTATGCCTGGCCGCAGCCGCTGGCCCGGCTGTTCCGGCGCAACGGCACCGTGCTGAGCATCGCCGCCGCGCTGGGCGTGGCGCTGCTGCTGGTGCTGGTGGCGGTGTTGCAGGACTCCGCGGTGCTGTTCGGCAGCCATACCGGGCCGGGGGCGTTTTATCGGGTGATCCCGCTCTGGCTGATGGTGACGGTGGCGAGCGTCACCTTCCTCTACGCGCTGCTGGCGATGGGGCTCTCGGTGCTGCGGTTCTGGCGGGCGGAGGAGCCGCTGGCCAATGCGGCACCTGGCGCACTGTGGACCGGGCTGCGTGACGCGCTGACGCTGCGCTACCTCGGCGGCGGCGGGCATGGCTGCAACGACACCGATGGCGGCTTCTCGGACACCAAGCGGCGGCTGCATCACGCGATGTTCTACGGCTTCATGTTCTGCTTCGCGGCGACCACGGTGGCCGCGATCTACCAGGATATTTTCGGCTGGGCGGCGCCCTATGGGCTGCTGAGCGTGCCGGTGGTGCTGGGCACGCTGGGCGGCGCCGGCATGGTGGTGGGCGGGGTCGGGATGATCTGGCTGAAGGTGATCGGCGATGCCGAGCCGGCGGCGCGGCGGGTGCTCGGTGGAGAATACGCGCTGCTGTTTCTGCTGGTGCTGGTGGCGGCGACCGGACTGCTGCTGCTGATGCTGCGGGCGACGCCGGCGATGGGGATCGCGCTGGCGGTGCATCTGGGCTTCGTGCTGGCGCTGTTCCTGCTGATGCCATACAGCAAGTTCGTGCATGGGCTGTATCGCGCGGTGGCGTTGTGGCGGGCGGCGCGGGAGAGGAAGTAGGTCTTTTTTGAAAAAAGGACAAACGAATGAAATATTTTTTTGCTTCTTTTGTTCACAAAAAGAAGACCTTCCTTACCCCTTGACCTTCCCTGTGTTTACTTCGGCTGTGACCCTCTTCCCCGAACCATCTCCGATCAGCGCGAACGGCGCCCAGTAGAACGGGTGCGCGATGGCCGCCGGCAGGTCCTTGCCGGCGCCGTCCAGCATGGCCAGTTGTGCCGCCCGCAGCGCGCCGGCGAAGCCCAGGCCGGGGTCGGCGCGGTAGCGTTGCAGGGTGACCGCGACCAGGTAGGCGGCGGCCTGGTCGTTCACCTCCCAGTGGGTGATCAGCAGCGCGCGGGCGCCGGCGTAGAAGAACCAGCGCGCCAGGCCGGACAGGCTCTCGCCGGCCGCCCCGCCGCCGGGCCCGCCGGAGTTGCAGGCCGACAGGATGACCAGATTGGCGTCGAGGTCGAGGCCAGTCACTTCCGAGGCGGTGAGCAGCGCGCCGCTGGCATTCTTGGCGCCGGCCGGGGCCGAGGTGACGATGGCGGCCTCGGTCTGGCAATGCAGGTCGGTCGGCAGCAGCGCGTGGGTGGCGAAATGCAGGATGCGATAGTTCTTCAGCGGGGTTTTCAGCACCGCCGGCGCGGTGAAGCGGCTGCCGAGCAGTTCGTCGGCAGCGGGGGCGGAGAGGATCTGCCGTGCGGCCTCCAACTCGCGCTTGGCGTAAGGCAGCGGCGGCAGGCCGGCGAACAGCGCCGCACTGTCGCCGCAGCCGGCGGAATAGCTGGCGCGCGCCTGGGCCAGCGTCACCGGGTGGAAATCGCCGAAGCCAAACCAGGCCTGCTGCGCCCGCGAGCCGCCGGCGATCTTGCGCAGCGAGACGAAATTCGCCGCCGCCGGCACGTGGGCGATCTCCATCCGGCGCAGCAGGAATGGCGCGGTGCCGAGGTGATCCGGGTCGGCCGGGCCGGTCAGCATCAGCTCGAACGGCACCGACAGCAGCGGGCCGACCGGGGCGACCACCAGCGAGGTCATGCCCTTCATGCCCGCCGCGAGGCCGCCGAGCGTCGCATCATAGAGCTCACGCGCAGCGGCGACGTTGAACGGCGGTGGCGTGCCGGTGTCGCTCTCGATGCTGGCGCGGATGGTCTTCACCAGCTTGGCCATGCGTGGCGTGCCGCCATCGATACGCGCGGCATAGACATGGCCGTCGCGCAGCAGGAAGCTCCAGCCGCCGTCGTTGGACAACGAGATCGAGACGAAGCCCTCGCCCGGCGCCAGGGCGGCGAACACCTGCGAGGCCGGCGCGACCTGCTGCACCAACTGGCCGAAATTCGGCGCCGCGGCCTGCAATGCGGCGTCGGCGTTGGCCACGTCGGCCTGCGCCTTGGCGATTTTGGCGTCCAGTTCGGGCGAAATGGCCGGCGGTGCCGAGGCGGTGGGCAGCGCCACGCCGGGCGCCGCGGCACTCGGCGCAGGGTTGCGGGCCTGCTCCAGGCGGTCACGCTCGCGATACAGATCGGCCAGTGCGTTGGCGGAATCCTGCCGCGCCTTGATCGCCTCGGCGACCTTCGGATCGCGGGCGTTTTCCGACAGCCGGGCGGTGGCCTGGGCGATCTGCTGGCTGGTGATGCCGCCCTGGGAGAGCTGCGCCGCCTCGAACATTTCCACCAGCAGCGCCTGCGCGCCCTTGTCGTCGCCGGCCTTGCTGCGCGCCTGAGCGGCCTTGGCGTAGGCGTCCAGGCACGGCGCGATCAACTTGGATTCGGTGCCGATCTTGAGCTGGCGTAACAGCTTCACGCCGCTCTGGCAGATCGCCAGCGCGGCGTCCGGGCGGTCGGCCTGCAGCAACTGGCCGGCGCGCAGCAGCTCGGTCTCGGCCACCGGCCGGCTGTCCGGCAGAGCGGTGGAGAAGGCGGCAGCGGCCGAGCCGAACGCGGCGGCGGCGCGCCCCGGCTCGTCGAGCGCGGCATCGAGCGCCGCGCCGGTGCGGTCCATGCGGGCGCGCAGCACCGCCTGCTGCAGGCCGTTGGCGGCGGCCAGCTGGCGCGCCGAGGCCAGCGCCTGCTGGCTCTCCGCAGTGCGGCCGAGGCCACGCAGCACGATCGCCTTGTAGCGCCGCACCTCGATCAGCCCCAGCAGCGCCGAGCGGGTGGAGACGTCGGTCAGCACGTCGGCGCCGCCGAGCAGGCCGGTGTTGCCGACCGCGCCGAGCTGGTTGATGGTGCCGCGGGCGCCGGCGGGCCGGGCGTTCAGCACGTTCGACGGCAGCAGGCTGGCATAGGCCGGGTCGGCGCGATTGAGCAGCTCCAGCGCCTTTTCGCGCTTGCCCTGGTTGAGCTGATGCAGCGCCTCGTAATGCAGCAGGCGGGCCTTCATGCTGGCGTCGACGGCGCCGGCAGCCAGCCGGTCGGCCCGGGCGAACAGGCCATCGGCTTCCGACCAGCGGCCCTGGTTGGAGATCTGCAGCGCCAGGTTCAGCACGCTGGAGACGATGTTCGGGTCGTTGGCGCCGAGCGCCTTCTCCTGCAAGGCCAGCGCGGCGCGATAGGCGTCCTCGGCGCCGGCGAAGTTCTCCGCCTGGTTGGCGCGGGCCGCTTCCTTGATCAACTGCTCATAGGCGCCGATGTCGCCGGAACTGACGGCGGCGGCGGCGAGCCGGCTGGCCAGTTGCGCATCGGCGGCGCTGGTCTGGCTCTGGCTGGCGGCCTCGGCGCGCACCCGGCCGGAGAGCACGCCGATCGAGCGCTCCATCACCGGCAGCGCCGGCAGCACGCCATCGGCATACCAGCCGCGGCCGTCGACCGAGGCGACCATCGCCAGATGCGGCCAGCCGCCGAGGCGTTGGGTGCACTTCATCACCAGCGCCGGCTGGCCGCCGAGGATGGTGGTGCTGGACGGCGCGCCGCAACTGTAGCGGTTCTCCAGCGCGCGGCGCCAGGCGCTGCCGGTGGCCAGGCCGTTCAGCGCGCCGGCATCGGCGGCGCCGGCGCTGCGCACGCGCGCACTCGGCTGGGTCCAGGTGCCGCAATAGACATCGGCGGCGTTATCGCCGGTCTGCTGCTGGGTGCAGGCCTCGCCGGTGGCGTTCTTGCCCAGCGCCAGCCCGGCGACCTCGCTCTTGCCGCCGGCGACATAGGCGTCCGGCGGCGGCACCGCGCAGCCGGCCAGCAGCGCGAGCAGCGTCACGGTGCCGCCGATCCGGGTCAGTCGCATGCTCAGCGCCATCTCAGTAGTCCTCGTCCGCGACGTTCGGAAGGATCAGGTCCAGGTCGTCCTCGTCGCCGCGCGTCTCACCGATAAAGAAGTTGCGCAGCGGGTTGATCGGCGGCAGCACATTGACCGGCATCAGCACGCAGTTGACCGAGCCGATCGGGCAGGCGTTGAAGCGATAGCTGGGGTCCGGCAGCGGGGTGATGGTGGCGAGATGCGCGGCGCCGGCGCCATCGACCGTCGCGATGATGCCGCTCAGGTCCGACTTGCCGCCGCGGCCGGCGACCAGCAGGCCGTAGAGGTTGACGTGACCGGTCCCCACCACGTCGCCATTGCCACCGGGGAACAGCAGCAGATCGGTGGAGGGCGCGGTGAGATCGCCCAGCGTGATGGTGCCGCCGTTCGACAGCAACTGGATGCGCAGCGTCGAGACGTCGCCGCCGGCGGTACTGATGGTGACCGGCGTCGCCTGGGTAAACGTCGCCGGCGCGTCGCCATCGGCAAGCACCGCGAGATAGCTGCCCCGGTCCGGCAGCGGGTTGTTCAGCGCCGCGTCGGAGCCGGCATATTTGATATCCGCCAGGCCCTGTTGGGCGCGGGTTTCGCCCAGCGTGGTGATGTCTCCGGCCAGCGTCATCGATCCGGTTGCGGTGATGCGGAAGAACTCGGCCGAGAGCGGCCCGATGATGGTCAGCGGTTGTGCGTTGCCGAGCATGAATTCGCTGCCGGTGACGGTGAACTGGCCGAGCGTGGACAGCATCGCGCCGGTGCCGAAATCCGCCAGGGTCACCGCGCTGCCGGTCAGCGTACCGACGATGAAGTCGCCGCCGCTGCGCTGGATGGTGCCGTTGGTGGTGACGCTGAGCGTGCCTGGCACCACGATGGCGCCGCTGATCGCCACATTGCCGCTGGCGCCGGCGCCGACCATGACGAGCGTGAAATCATCCGCCGCCACCTGCGCCGGGATGGTCCCCGCGGAGGCGATGGTGAGCGGGCCGGCGTCGGTCAGCGACAGGCTGCCGCCGGTGACGGTGAAGGCGTCCAGGGTGGCGATCCGGTTGCTGTCGCGGGTCAGCAGCACGTCGCCGGTGACGCCGGTGCTGCTCAGCAAGGTGCCCACCGCCAGGGAGCCGCCGCCCTGGCTGATCCCGGCTGCCGCGTTGAGGTCCAGCGTTGCCGCCGTGATCACGCCATTCAGCGCCAGCGCGCCGGTGCTAGCCGTGAGGCTCACCGTGTCGCTGCCGGCAATCGAGCCGCTTACCGTCAACGCCGCGCCGCCGGCGCTGTCGGCGAGCGTCACGTTGGCCGCACTCACCGCACCGGTCACGTCCAGCGCCGCGC
>DATJEA010000620.1:0-2126 GCA_035497095.1 Acetobacteraceae bacterium
AGAATCCAGCCATTCCGCCCAATCTTCTATCTTGCACGGCAAGGTACTGTGTGATAGAAGGGTCTTGAAGTCAGGAACCGATATGTCTGAATCCCTGCAAGTCCAGTTGAAAAAAGGCGTCCTGGAGATGTGTGTCCTGGCGCTGCTCTCTGGCGGCGACAATTACGCCTATGAAATCGCCAGCCGCATGGCCGACGCCGTCGGCATGGGCGAAGGCACGGTCTACCCTCTGATGCGGCGGCTGCAGAATGAGGGGATGGTGACCACCTATCTGGTGGAATCGCCGTCCGGCCCGCCGCGCAAATACTACAAGCTCACCAAAAGCGGCGCCCTGGCGCTGAAATCGCAAATCGCCGACTGGAAAGCCTTCGAGATTTCCGTCCGCAAGATCCTGGGAGAGGTGGCATGACCCGTAACGCATTCATGACCCGGCTGCGGCAGGGCCTGGCGGGACTCGATCCCGACTATATCCGCGACGTGATGGCCGATTACGAGACCCATTTCGAGGACGGGCAGAAATCCGGCCGCACCGAGGAAGAAGTCGCCGCCGCGCTGGGCGATCCCGGCCGCCTGGCGCGCGAACTCAGGGCCGAAGCCGGCTTCAAGCGCTGGGAAGAAGCGCGCACCCCCGGCAACATGGCGGGCGCGGTGCTGGCGCTGCTAGGCCTGGCCACCATCGATGTCATGCTGCTGCTGCCCTTCCTGGGCGCGGTGTTCGGCATCTTCGTCGGCTGCAGCGTCGCCGTGCTGGTGATGGTGGTGGTCGGCTTCGCGCTGATGATCGCCGCGCTGTTCCCCGGCCTGGCCTGGTTCGGCCTGACCGGCGGCGTCGAGATGCTGGCGATGGGGCTGGTCGGTGTGGGGCTGGTGGCGCTGGGCGTCGGCCTGGGCGCGCTGTTCACGCTGGTGATCGAAATCGTCATCAAGGCGCTGGTGCAGTATGCCCGGCTGCATTTCCGCCTCATCAACACCGTCGCGGCGCAGGAGGGCTGAGTCATGTCGATGAAGCTTGGATGGATCGCCCTGGGCGGCATCGCGGTCGGCGCCGTCTGTTTCGGCGTGGCGGTGGCGGTCGGCGGCGGCAGCGTTCTCAATCATCTGAACGACCTGGATTTCGGCGGCTGGGACGGGCCGCGCTGCCAGGTCACGCCGTCCGGCAGCGACGCCAGCCGCAGCCTGGACTGGACCGGCGGCGACCATGTCGCGATCAACATTCCCGCCAACGTGCATTACCAGCGCGGCCAGGGCGATCAGGTGGTGGTGCGCGGCGACAGCGCCGTCGTGCCCCTGGTCGAGATCGAGGACAACCAGATCCGCTTCAACTGCCATATGCGCCGTTTCAACCGGCGGCTGGACATCACCCTGCCGGGCCGCGATTTCGAGCGCTATACCATCAACGGCTCGTCCGACATGATCCTGGCCGGGATCGACCAGCCCCGGCTCAAGGTCCGCATCAATGGGTCCGGCGACATCACCGCCAGCGGCAAGGCGGCCGACCTGGAATATTCCGTGGCGGGATCGGGCGACGGCCATTTCGAGTCGCTGGACGCCGACAGCGTCTCGATCAACGTCGCCGGCAGCGGCGATGCCGATGTCTCGCCCCGCCAGCGCCTGGACGTGAAGATCGCCGGTTCCGGCAAGGTGACGCTGCACAGCGAGCCGCGGCAGATCGAAACGCACATCGCCGGTTCGGGCCGCATCATCCACACCGATGGCAGCGTCACCAGGAAGAGCGGCTTGTCGATGTCGAACGATCCGGCGCCGCCGCAGCCGCCGGAGCCGCCACGGCCGCCTGCGCCGCCGCCGGCCGGGACGTACTGAAGCCGGATGTCATCCCGGGCGCACCGCAACACGCAGTGATGCGGTGCTGGTTCATAGCGACAGCGTATGAACGGACCCATTGTGCCGCCTGCGAAATGGGTCCCGGCTCTGCGCCTTGCTGACGCAAGGCTTGGCCGGGATGACAGGAGGGCTATGCGCCGCTCCCGGGATGACAATAATGGGCAATGTCAGCCGATGACCGCCCAGTTATCCGGGTAGTAGCCATTGAACGCCGAGCGCGACGACACCGTGTAGGCGCCCATGGCGTCGAACAGGATATAGTCGCCATTGCCGATGCCGTCCGG
>DATJEA010000621.1:0-10029 GCA_035497095.1 Acetobacteraceae bacterium
CCGCGCGCTCGCGCCAGTTCGCGCCGGCGGCGGTGCGGGCGGGGGCGATCGTGGTGGATAATTCCTCGGCGTTTCGCATGGACCCCGGCGTGCCGCTGGTGGTGCCGGAGATCAATGCCGCCGCACTCGCGCTGCATAGCGGCATCATCGCCAACCCGAATTGCGCTGCGATCATCGCCGGGCTCGCGATGTATCCGCTGCATCGCGCCGACCCGATCACCCGCGCGGTGGTGACCACCTACCAGGCGGCCTCCGGCGGCGGGGCGGCGATGATGGAGGAATTGCTGGCCGCGACGCGGGCCCATCTGGCCGGCGAGGCGTTCACGCCGAAAGTGCTGTCGGTGGACTACGCGTTCAATCTGTTCAGCCACAACACCGCGGTGGACCCGGACACGCTGTACAACGACGAGGAGACCAAGCTGGCACAGGAGACGCGCAAGATTTTCGGCGCGCCGGAACTGCCGATCGCCGCCACCTGCATCCGGGTGCCGGTGCTGCGGGCGCATTCGATCGCGCTGAACCTGAGCTTCGCGCGGCCGCTGTCGCCGGAAGCGGCGCGGGCGCTGCTGAACGCGGCGCCGGGGGTGCGAGTGGTGGATGACGCGGCGGCCAATCATTTTCCGACGCCGCGCGAGGCGTCCGGGCGTGACGAGGTGCTGGTCGGGCGGATTCGCACCGATCGGTCCGACCCCTCCGGGCGGTCGCTGGCGATGTTTGTCGCCGGTGATCAGTTGCTGAAGGGGGCGGCGCTGAATACGGTGCAGATCGCCGAGGCGTTGTTGAAGTAACGCAGGCAGCCGGGGCGGCCGCAACCGCCCCGGCTTTTCGCGTTAGGCGCGGCTCGCGTTACAGCGGCGGCATGCCGCCCGAACGCGGGACGCGCGGATCGAGTGGCACGCCGTAATAGTCGTCGACCCGGCGACCCCAGACGCCATTATCGCCCCAGGTGCTGTAGTCGTAATTGTCGTAGGCCGGGCCGCCTTCCAGCATCTGGCGGTCCAGGTCGACGACATAGCCGTCCTGCACCGGGTCGTAGCGCAGCTTGTCCCACGGCAGCGGGTGGTATTTCTCGCCCATGCCGAGAAAGCCGCCGAAGCTCATGATCGCGTAGCTGGCCTTGCCGTTCTGCTTGTTCAGCATGATGTCGTAGATGCTGCCGAGCTTGTCGCCGGCCGGGTTGTAGACGTTGGTGCCGTTCACCTTGCTGGCGGCGATCAGGCGGCCGCCGGTATCGGCGGGATTGGTTTCGAGAGCCATGCTGTTTCTCCTGACGTGTTGCAGGCCGAGCCACCGGAGCCGGTTGCTCGCGCGGACGTTCTCAGAACGCAGTATGGAAATGGAGTGCAGCGGCGGATGGTTCCAACTGAATGGAATATTAAACTGCCAGCATCGGGCGCATACTCTCATATGTCCGACGTGATTACGGTAATGTTGCGCAGAAATCCGGCAGATCAAGCATTTTTGATTTTCGTGCTGGCCGGAATTTGGCCGTTTTATGGCATTTTTTGATTGGATGGCGGCTGCTTCATCACCTCGGCCAGGATCGGCGCCAGCGCGCGGAAATCGGCGGCGCGGGGGGCTTTCGGGCGCCAGCCGAGGCCGATGCTGCGGCTGGCGCCGGGCGAGCCGAGCGGGCGCAGCACGATGCCGGTGCCCTGGGCGATGCCGGCCTCGACCGCGATGCGCGGCAGCAGGGTGACGCCGAGGCCCTCGGCGACCATCTGCACCAGCGTGTGCAGGCTGGTGGCGGCGAAACCGTCCAGGTCGTCGGCCGGCTGTTCGCCGCGGGCGAAACCGCAGGCCTCCAGCGCCTGGTCGCGCAGGCAGTGGCCATCTTCCAGCAGCAGCAGGGTTTCGGCGCGCAGCATGGCGAGCGGGATTTCGCGCTCGGCGGCGAGGCGGTGGTTGGGCGGCAGCGCGGCGATGAAGGCGTCGGGCGCCACCGGCAGCGTGTCGGCGCCGGCGCAGGCGCAGGGCAGCGCCAGCAGCGCGACGTCGAGCCGGTTGTGCAGCAGGCGGGTGACCAGCCGGTCGGTGGTGTCCTCCAGCAGCAGCAGGCGGAGGTTGGGAAAGGCGCGGCGCAAGGCCGGCATCAGGCGCGGCAGCAGGAACGGGCCGATGGTGGGGATGATGCCGAGGCGCAGCCGGCCGCTCATCGGCGCGCGGGCGGCCTGGGCGGCCTCGGTGACCGCGGCCAGGGCGGCCAGCGCGTCGCGGGCGCGGGCCAGCATCTCGTAGCCCAGCGCGGTGAACACCACGCGCTTGCCGGCGCTGCGGTCGAGGATGGCGGCGTCGAGCAGGTGTTCCAGCGCCAGCACGCCAGCCGACAGGGTGGATTGGGTGACCGCGCAGGCGGCGGCGGCGCGGCCGAAATGGCGGTGTTCGGCGAGGGCGATGAGGTAGCGGAGCTGTTGCGGGGTGGGCAGCGGGATCATCGGCTGGTTCGATCAAAATGTCTGGAATTATTCATTGGAAGATAGATCGCGGCGGCCCCACCTGCAACTGAGGCATGGGAGCAGACACCGATGAGCAAACCGATTCTGACCACGACCGGCGGCGCGCCGGTGCCCGACAACCAGAACAGCCAGACCGCCGGGCCACGCGGGCCGGTGCTGTTGCAGGACTATCATCTGATCGAGAAGCTGGCGCATCAGAACCGCGAGCGCATTCCGGAGCGGGTGGTGCATGCCAAGGGCTCCGGCGCCTATGGCACGCTGACCATCACCCAGGACATCACCCGTTTCAGCAAGGCCAAGGTGTTCAGCGCAGTCGGCAAGCAGACCGAGATGCTGCTGCGGTTCTCCACCGTGGCCGGCGAGCGGGGCGCGGCGGATGCCGAGCGCGACGTGCGCGGCTTCGCGATGAAATACTACACCGAAGAGGGCAACTGGGACCTGGTGGGCAATAATACCCCGGTGTTCTTCGTGCGTGACCCGTTGAAGTTCCCCGATTTCATCCGCACCCAGAAGCGCCATCCGCGGACCAATCTGCGCTCGCCCACCGCGATGTGGGATTTCTGGTCGCTGTCGCCGGAGAGCCTGCATCAGGTGACCATCCTGATGTCGGATCGCGGGCTGCCGCAGGGCTTCCGGTTCGTCAACGGCTATGGCAGCCATACCTATTCGATGATCAACGCGGCCGGTGAGCGGGTCTGGGTGAAGTTCCACTTCAAGACCCGGCAGGGGCACCGGCACTGGACCAATGCCGAGGCGGCGCAGGTGGTGGGCCAGGACCGCGAGAGCGCCCAGCGCGACCTGTACGAGGCGATCGAGCGGGGCGATTTTCCGCGCTGGCAGGCGTTCATCCAGGTGATGACCGAGGCGCAGGCGGCGGCGTGCCCGTTCAATCCGTTCGACCTCACCAAGGTGTGGCCGCACGGCGATTATCCACTGATCGAGTTCGGCGAGCTGGAGCTCAACCGCAACCCGGCGCATTATTTCGCCGAGATCGAGCAGGCCGGCTTCTCGCCGTCCAACATCGTGCCGGGGATCGGCTTCTCGCCGGACAAGATGCTGCAGGGGCGGATCTTCGCCTATGCCGACGCGCATCGCTACCGGATCGGCACGCATTACGAGTCGCTGCCGGTGAACAAGCCGCGCTGCCCGGTGCATACCTACCACGCCGACGGGCCGATGCGGTTCGACGCGCCGCAGGGCAGCGACGCGTATTACGAGCCGAACAGCTTCGGCGGCCCGGTGGAGGACAAGAGCTTCGCCGAGCCGCCGCTGCCGCTGTCGGGCGCCGCCGCGGCCTATGACCATCGCGAGGGCAACGACGATTACGGCCAGGTGGCGGCGCTGTACCGGCTGTTCGACGAGGGGCAGCGGCAGCGGCTGCATGCCAATGTGGCGGCCGCGATGCAGGGCGTGCCGAAGGAGATCATCGAGCGGCAGTTGGGCCATTTCGCACGCGTGGACCAGCGCTATGCCGATGGGGTGCGGGCCGCGCTGGCCGGCTGAACTTCGCCGCTGGCGTGATCGCCGCCCGGTACCGTGACGCACGGTGCCGGGCGGTTTGCGTTGTGGCACGATTGATGTCCGATGATTTCTTATGTTGCAAAACCTCTCGACGAGCCGCGCTATTCGCGCATAGGATCAATGAGCGGAGCGGGCGGCTGACGGATCGACGCTGATCCGAGGCGTCGTTCCGAGGCTGTACTGGAAGTGATTGAGTACCGGCGAAAATATAATTATCCGGCCGATCAACGGCCCGGACAGGGGGGTATCCAGAGTGGCCAAGATGACGATTCCTGGGCTGCGTCGCCGCACGTTGTTGCAGGCTGGCGCCACCATCGGCGGACTGCAACTGGCGTCGCCGTTCCTTCTCTCGGCGCGCGGCGAGACGCCGGTGAAGATCGGCATGATCGACCCGCTGACCGGCTCCTACGCCGCCATCGCGCGCAGCGAGGTGGAGGGGGCGCAGTTGGCTGTGGCGCAGGTGAACAAGGCGGGCGGTATTCTGGGCCGCCAGGTACAGTTGCTGGTGGAGGATTCCGCCAACGACGTCGGCACCGGGGTGCAGAAGGCGCACAAGCTGATCGACCGCGACGGCATCGACGTGCTGTTCGGCGACGTGAACTCGGCGATCGCGCTGGCGATCGATGCGGTGGCGTTCAACGCCAAGAAGCTGCATATCGTGACCGGCGGGCATACCGATGCCATCACCGGCTCGGACTGCCACTGGAACGCGTTCCGGGTGTGCAACTCCACCACCATGGACGCCTCGGCGATCGCCAAGACGCTGATCGACAAATTCGGCAAGAAATGGTTCTTCCTGACGCCGGATTATGCCTATGGGCATTCGGTGCAGGCGTCGTTCGTGAAGATCCTGAAGGCGGCGGGCGGCAGCTACGAGGCGGCGCTGGCGCCGATCGGCACCAATGACTTCTCGGCCTATCTGATCAAGGCGCAGCAATACAAGCCGAACGTGCTGCTGAACATCATGGGCGGCACCGACCAGGTGAACTCGATGAAGCAGTTCAACCAGTTCGGCCTGAACAAGAGCATGGCGATGGCCGGTTCGCTGCTGGAGCAGGAAAGCATCGAGTCGCTGCCGCCGGCGGCGCGCTCCGGCTGGTGGGTGATGGAGTGGTACTGGAACCAGCCCGACGTGCCGCACATGAAGGAGTTCGTCGCCGACATCCAGAAGGCGACCGGCAAGATCGCCACCGCGCGGCATTGGTTCGGCTATGTCGCGATGCATTCGGTGAAGCTGGCGGCGGACAAGGCCAAGAGCATGGACGGCATCAAGCTGGCGCACGCGATGGAGGGGCTGGAATTGCCGCCCGAGGTGGCGTTGCAGAAGGGCAAGCCGTTCTATCGCGCCGGCGACCATGAGCTGATGAGCTCGGTGCTGGCCGGCGAGGTGCATAACCCCCCGGCCGGCGGCAGCAAGCAGGACCTGTTCACCATCCGCAGCATCGTGCCGGGGCCGGTGGCGGCCGGGCCGGTGGCGGATACCGGGTGCAAGATCGCCTGGCCGGCCTGACGCCCGGTTCGCACCGGATAGGGCCCGGCTGGACAGTCGCATGACCGTGGCGGCTGGGGGTTGCACGCCGCGCAACTTCCGGCCGCCACCCGTGTCTTGCCGCCCCGCCCCTGCGCTTCACCCGTAATCACCGGACCCACCCCACCGATGTCAACGATGCTGCTGTTCAATATCACCAACGGGCTGATCATCGGCGCGTTCTACGTGCTGATGGCGCTCGGGCTGTCGATGATCCTCAACCTCTCAGGGGTGATCAATTTCGCGCATGGCGGGTTCCTCGCGCTGGGCGGCTATTTTGCCTACTCGATCGAGCCGGCGGTGGGCTTCTGGGTGGCGCTGCTGGTGGCGCCGATCGCGGTCGGTTTCCTGGGGCTGATCTTCGAGCGGTTCATGGTGCGGCGCCTGTATGGCCGCGACCCGCTGTATGGGCTGCTGCTGACCTTCGGGCTGTCGTTCGTGTTGCAGGATTTCTGCCGCTACGTGTGGGGCGCCAACGGCGTGCCGTTCACGGTGCCGGACTATCTGAGTTCGCCGCTCAGCAGCGACATGTTCTTCCTCACCGGCTACCGGGTGTTCATGGTGGTGATGGTGGCGGTGGCGGTGGCCGCGCTGTTCGCCTTTCTCAAATACACCCGCGTCGGGGTGCGGATCCGTGCCGGCACGCTGGACCTCGATACCGTCTCGGTGCTCGGGGTTAATGTGCGGGCGCTCAGGGCGTTCAACTTCGCGCTCGGCATCTTCCTGGCCGGGCTGTCCGGCGTGCTGGCCGGCGGGCAGCTCAGCCTGACGCCGAACATGGGCGATGCGCTGCTGATGCCGAGCTTCATCGCGATCATCGTCGGCGGCGTCGGCAGCCTGGGCGGCACGCTGGTCGGCGGGCTGCTGATCGGGGTGGCGGCCGGGCTGGTGACGGTGTGGTGGCCCTCGGCGAGCGACGCGGTGAT
Organism: Acetobacteraceae bacterium; assembly: GCA_035497095.1. Classification (GTDB taxonomy): domain Bacteria; phylum Pseudomonadota; class Alphaproteobacteria; order Acetobacterales; family Acetobacteraceae; genus 70-18. Next base: position 6,432 of record DATJEA010000621.1, read on the forward strand.
GTATGTGATCATGGCCGTGGTGCTGCTGGCCAGGCCGCGCGGGCTGTTCGGCGAGGAAGGGCTGCTGACATGAGCAGCACCGTGCTTGCGGCCCTCGCCGCGCGGGCGCATTGGCTGCAACGCCGGGTGGTGCGGCTGGCGCTGATCTGGGCGGTGCTGCTGCTGGCGCCGTTCTGGGCGCCGCTGCTGGGCGGCTATACCGCGCTGCTGACCCGGGTGATGCTGCTGGGGCTGGCGGCGATGTCGTTCAACATCCTGCTCGGCTTCACCGGGGTGATGAGCTTCGGGCACGCGGCGTTTTTCGGGCTGGGCGCCTATGGGGCCGGCTTCGCCTTGAAGCTGTTCACCCATTCCACGCCGCTGGCGGTGGTGCTCGGCACGCTGCTGGCAGGGGTGGCCGGCGCGGTGCTGGGCGCCTTGGTGGTGCATCGGCGCGGGGTGTATTTCGCGATGATCACCATCGCCTTCGGACAGGTGTTCTATTTCATCGCCTTCCGCTGGAACAACGTGACCGGCGGCGATGACGGGTTGCGCGATTTCACCCGCCATGCGCTCGATATCGGGCCCTGGGTGCTGGATATCGAGCATAACGCGGTGCTGTTCTACTTCTTCGTGCTGCTGTGCTTCGCCATCGCCACCGGCTGCATGGGGCTGATCCTGGACTCGCCGTTCGGGCGCACGCTGATCGCCATTCGCGAGAATGAGCGGCGGGCGCGGTTTCTCGGCATCGCTGTCGAGCGGCATATCTGGCTGTCGTTCATCATCTCCTGCGTGTTCGTCGGCCTGGCCGGGGCGCTGTATGCCTGCCTCAACAACTTCGCCGACCCGACGCTGTTCAACTACAACATGTCCGGCATCATCGTGATCATGGCGGTGCTGGGCGGCTTCCGCTCGTTCTGGGGGCCGCTGGTCGGCGCCGCGTTCTACGTGGTGTTGCAGGACTACCTGTCCAGCATGACGCAGAACTGGATGTGGGCGGTGGGGCTGATGTTCATGATCGTGGTGCTGTTCTTCCCGCGCGGCGTGCTCGGCATCTTCCAGCGCCGGGGTGCGGCATGAGCCTGCTGGAAATCCGCAACGTCTCCAAACATTTCGGCTCGCTGGTGGCGGTCGATGGCGTGTCGCTGAACGTGGCCGCCGGCGAGTTGCGCGCGGTGATCGGCCCGAACGGCGCCGGCAAGACCACGTTCTTCAACATGATCAGCGGCTTCTTCGCGCCGACCGCGGGCGATATCGTGCTCGACGGCCGGGTGATCACCCGGCTCAAGGTGACCCAGCGGGTGGCGTTGGGCATGGCGCGCACCTTCCAGATCACCGAGATCTTCCCCGAACTCTCGGTGCGCGAGAACATCCGCATCGCGGTGGAGGCCACCGCCGGCCTCGGCCTGCGCATGTGGCCGAGCCGGGCGGTGACCGCGCGGGTGGATGGCGAGGTGGAGGCGCTGCTGGCGCAGAGCGGGCAGGCCGCGACCGCCGACCGGCTGGTGGGCGAACTCTCGCATGGCGACCAGCGCGCCGCCGAAATCGCCATGGCGCTGGCGCTGAAACCGCGCCTGCTGCTGCTCGACGAGCCGACCGCCGGCATGGGCGAGCAGGAGACCTACCAGGTGGCCAGCCTGATCCGCCGGCTGCACAAGAACCACGGCTACACCATCGTGCTGATCGAGCACGACATGCGGGTGGTGTTCAACCTGGCCGACCGCATCACCGTGCTCGACCAGGGCGCGCTGCTGGCCGACGGCACGCCGGACGAGATCGCCGCCAATCCCGCGGTGCAGGCCGCCTATCTGGGGAGTGCGGCATGAACGCGCTGGAGGCCGAGGGGCTCAACACCTATTACGGCAAGAGCCATATTCTGCGGAACGTCGGGCTGGTGGTGGAGGAGGGCAAGATCACCACCCTGCTCGGCCGCAACGGCGCCGGCAAAAGCACCACCTTGCGCAGCCTGGTGAACCTGACGCCGCCGCGCACCGGCCATGTGCGCATCTTCGGCACCGAGACCACGAAGCTGCCGACCTTCCGCATCGCGGCACTCGGCGTCGGCTTCGTGCCGGAGGGGCGCAAGATCTTCCCCAACCTTACCGTGCACGACAATCTGCGCGTGCCGCTGGAAACCCCCGGCCCGTTCACCATCGAGCGCATCTACCAGTTGTTCCCCCGCCTTGAGGAACGCCGCAACAATCTCGGCCGGCAGTTGTCCGGCGGCGAGCAGGAAATGCTGTCGATCGGCCGCGCGCTGCTGCTGAACCCAAAACTGCTGATCCTCGACGAACCGTCGCAGGGCCTGGCGCCGCTGATCGTGCGCAACGTGTTCCGCATCATCGCCGACATGCGCAGCGAGGGCATGTCGGTGCTGCTGGTGGAGCAGAACGTGCGGATGAGCCTGGAGATCGCCGATTACGCCTATGTGCTGGATCATGGCGAGATGGTGTATTCCGGCACCGCCGCCGAACTGGCCTCGGACGAGGAGCGCATTCAGTCGCTGGCCGGGGCTTCGGCGGAGGAGTGGACGCTGGACGCATAAGAAAGGTCTTCTTTTTGTGAACAAAAAGAAGCAAAAAAACTTTCTGTTCATTGGAGTGTACGGCGGCTCCACCACTCCGGGGTTGCAAGGCGATTGACAGTTTTTGGCTCGCATGGCGTTTGCTGTCGATCGGGGCTGCCCGGAACGGACCGGCGAGTCCACATGCAAGCGCCATCCCGGATGCTGCCTCTAGCATCCGGGGCCGCCACAGGCCGCGCGGCAAGCGCCGGCATTGTTGCCGACTGGCAGGAGTCTTTCCGCTCAGTCGGGCGGTTTCGGGCGGCGGAGACCGGGGACGCGCAGGCGCAGGCGGTGCGGGACGAACGGCCAGCCATGCGGCGAGTGTTCGGCGAAGGGCGGTGGCTCGGGTTTGCGCGGCCTGGGTGCGCGGGGCCGGACACGGGGTGGCGGAGCGGGGCGGGCGATGTAGGCCGGGGGTGCCACGGCGAACATCCGGCAGAGCGGGCGCAGCAGCCGGCCGGCTTGCGGGGCGGCGGCGCAGAGGGCGGCGATTTCGGGATCGTCGACCAGAAGCTGGATGCGCGGCGCGTATTGCGCCAGCGGCTGGTGCAGGCGGATCAGCCAGGCATGACCCCGCGGCGTGCGGCGGTGGCGCCAGGCTTCGGCCGGATGGATCTGCGGCGGCCGGCGCGGGGTTTGGCTGCGGCGCGGACGCGGGCGGAGGCGGCCCTGCTGCCAGCGCAGCGCGAGACGGTCGAGCCGCGCCAGGGTGCGGCGCAGGCGGACCCAGACCAGCACCAGCAGCGGCGCCAGCGCGCGATGGCGGGCGGCGACCGCGGCCACACCGGCGCACAGATCGGCGATGTGGGGGAGATAGCGTTGGCCGAGCGCGGTGGCGGGGGTGGCGGGGTTCATTGACGTTAATTTTACTGACGGTCGCACGTCGCTGCAAGCAAAACCGGGGGGTGATTTCGCATACCGGCGGCATCGCGGATGACACCGCGCCTGGCAGCACGATAAGAGCGAAAAGAATTCCGTTCCCCTTGCGCCAGCGGCGGAGTGCAAAAGCCGGTGTCTCCAAAACGAATGAAGAGTTTTTGCTTCTTTTTGTTC
>DATJEA010000622.1:0-2766 GCA_035497095.1 Acetobacteraceae bacterium
CCCCCAAGGGCGCGAAGCGCCGTCATGAAGTTTTTTTGCTTCTTTTTGTTCACAAAAAGAAGACCTTCCTTGCCTCTCTCCGCTGCGCACCAGCACGCAGTGCGACCGGAGCCATGTAAAAAATCTGCCTTCTATGAGCAAACGGAGGGCTTTTCCTACCCGGCCTTGTCATCCCCGCCCACCCCAAGCTGCTTCAGCTTGCGATGCAGCGCGCTGCGCTCCATGCCGACGAAACTCGCGGTGCGGCTGATATTGCCGCCGAACCGCAGCAGTTGCGCTTGCAGGTATTGCGTCTCGAACATATCCCGCGCCTCGCGCAGCGGCAGCCCCATGATGTCGGCCGACGGATCGGCACTGAACAGCGCCGGCGCCGAGGCGCCGATCTCCGGCGGCAGCATCTCGGCGCGGATCGCGTCCTGCGCGCTGCCTGGCGCCATGATCAGCAGCCAGTCCATCAGGTTGCGCAACTGGCGCACATTGCCCGGCCAGTCATAGGCTTGCAGCGCCGCCAGCGCGTCGGCCGACAGCTCGCGGCCGGGCATGCCGGAATTCTCCGCCGAGCGGGCCAGGAACAGCCGCGCCAGCGCCGGCACATCCTCCCGCCGCTCGCGCAGCGCCGGCACCTTCAGCGGCACCACGGCGAGCCGGTAATACAGATCCTCGCGGAACCGCCCGGCGGCGATCTCGGCCTGCAAATCCTTGTTGGTGATCGCCAGCACCCGCACATCGACCTTGACCCGCGCCGAGCCGCCCAGCCGCTCGAACGACTGATCCTGCAACGCGCGCACGATCTTGCCCTGGGTCTCGAGCGGCATGTCCGACACCTCGTCGAGCAGCAGCGTGCCGCCATGCGCGCGCTCCAGCACGCCGGCGCGGCGCGGCTGGGCCATCGGGTCGGCGCCACCCTCGACGCCGAACAGCTCCTCCTCGAACCGCGCCGGGTTCAGCGTGGCGCAGTTCAGCGCGATGAACGGCCCGTCGGCGCGGCGGGAATGGGCGTGGATCATCCGCGCCACCACCTCCTTGCCCGCTCCGGCCGGCCCGCTCACCAGCACCCGCGAGCCGGTCGGCGCCACCTTCTCCACCGCGCCGCGCAGCAGCCCGATCGCCGGGCTGTCGCCGGTCAGTTGCGCCTCGGCGCCGGCGCGCAGCCGCAATTCGGCATTCTCGCGCGACAGCGCCGCCGCCTCCAGCGCCCGGCGCACCACCAGCAGCAGCCGGTCGGACTGGAACGGCTTTTCCAGAAAATCATAAGCGCCACGCTGGATCGCCGTTACCGCGGTCTCGATGTTGCCGTGCCCCGAGATCATCACCACCGGCACATGCGGTTCCTCGCTGTGCAGCGTCTGCAAGATCCCCAAGCCATCCAGTTCCGAGCCTTGCAGCCACACATCGAGGATCACCAGCGACGGCCGCCGGGCGCGGAACGCCATGATCGCCGCCCGTGAGTCGGCGGCCTGCCGGGTGTCGTAGCCTTCGTCGCGCAGCACGCCATCCACCAGCAGGCGGATATCCGGTTCGTCGTCGATGATGAGGATGTCGTGCGCCATCGTGGCTCCAGTGCGGGAGGTCTCACGCCATGGGTATCATGCCGCGGCGTCGTCCGCATCTTTCAGCGGCCAGCGCAACGTCGCCACCGCGCCGCCGCCGGGCCAGTCCGCCGCCGCCTCCCGATCGTCCAGCAGCAGCGTGCCGCCCTGATCCTCCATGATCTTTTTGACAATCGCCAGTCCCAGCCCGGTTCCCTTCGGTTTATAGGTCACGTAGGGCTCGGCCAGCCGGCCACGATCCTCGCTGGGCAGGCCGACCCCGTCATCGGCCACCCGCACCACCACCGCCTCGTCGTCGATCGACACGCGCACCTCGATTCGCCCGATCCGCGCCGGCGCCTCGCTCGCCGCCGCCTCCGACTCGGGGGCGCCGTCGCCCCGCCCCGCTTCCGCACGCCCCGCTTCCGCTCTCATGGCGACCGCATCGGCGGCGTTCTGCAACAGATTGGTCAATGCCTGGCCGAGCAGCCGGCGATCGCACGGCGCCACCGGCCCGCGCTCGGGGATATCCGTCACCCATTCGATCTCCGGCCGCGCCGTGCGTTGCAGCACCAGCGCCTCGCGCGCCACCCGCCCGACATCCTCCGGCCGGATCACCGGTTGCGGCATCCGCGCGAAGGCGGAGAACTCGTCCACCATCCGGCCGATCTCGCCGACATGGCGCACGATGGTATCGGCGCACTGGATGAACGTCTCGGGGTCGGAGGTGATCTCGCGGGTGAATCTGCGCTTCAGCCGTTCGGCGGAAAGCTGGATCGGGGTCAGCGGATTCTTGATCTCATGGGCGATCCGCCGCGCCACATCCGCCCAGGCCGCCTTGCGCTGGGCGGACTGCAATTCGGTGATGTCATCGAAGGTGGCGACGAAATGGAACCCGCTGGGCCCGGCCGCGTCGTCCTCGGCCTCGGCCTCCTCGGCCACCTCGCCGGCCTGCTCGGAATGGTCGGCGCCGATCCGCAGCAGCAGCATGCGCCGATGATTGGCCGGGCCGATCTGCACCTGCGCGGTATGCGCGCGCGCCGGATTGGCCCGGGCGGCGGCCAGCAGTGGCGCGAATTCCGGCACCACCTGCTCAAGCTGCTGGCCGGTCGCGGCCACCAGGTCCAGCCCGAGCAACTGGCTGGCGGCGCGGTTCGGCAGGTCGATGCGGCCATGCGCGTCCAGCCCGATCACGCCGGCCGACACGCCGGACAGCACCGCCTCGGTAAACCGCCGC
>DATJEA010000623.1:0-8875 GCA_035497095.1 Acetobacteraceae bacterium
GCCCGGCAGATGCTGCGGGCACGATCGCACTGGCTCGAAGCACTGTGACCAACACGACCGCCCGCTGGCATGTCAGCCACCAACGCCCGATCGCTTACGACATCATCGGCGCCCCCGGCCTGCTCGACTTCGGCAACCCCACATTGCTGTCGGCCGGCAGGATCACCGGCGGGCGCCGCTTCGTCGTCGTCGATGACCAGGTCGCCCGGCATCGCGCTGCCGCGCTGCATGGCTATTTCGCGCATCACGGGGTCGACGCGCGGATCACGCGCTTCCCCGGCGGCGAGGCGGCCAAGACGATAGACGCCTACCTGGGCCTGCTGCGCGAACTGGACGATTTTCCCATTCATCGCCGCGACGAACCGATCATCGCCATCGGCGGCGGCGTATTGACCGATGTGGTCGGCTTTGTCGCCAGCAGCTACCGCCGCGGCGTACCGCACATCAAGGTGCCGACCACGCTGATGGGTTATGTCGACGCCGCGGTGGGGATCAAGACCGGGCTCAATTTCAACGGCTACAAGAACCGGCTCGGCAGCTTCGAGCCGCCGTTGCAGGTGCTGCTCGACCCGACGTTCCTGACCACGCTGCCAGGCCGCCACATCCGCAACGGTGTGTGCGAGATCGTCAAGCTGGCGGTGATCAAGGATATCGAGCTGTTCCGGCAGCTGGAGCGGCATGGCGCGGAGAGCATTGCCGCCCGGTTCCAGAACGAGCCCGGTGGCTGGATTCTCGATCGCGCGATTTCCGGGATGCTGGAAGAACTGCAGCCGAACCTGTTCGAAAGCGAACTGGCGCGCAGCGTGGACTTCGGCCACACCTTCAGCTACGGGCTCGAAACCCGCCACAGCGAGCGCCTGCTGCACGGCGAGGCGGTGCTGCTCGATATCGCCGTATCCGTGCTGATCGCCCAGCGCCGGGGCCTGCTCGACCAGCTGGAGGTCGAGCGGGTATTCCGCCTGGTTGCCACGCTGGGCATCGTGCTGGACGTCGGCGTACTGGACGCCGAGCTGATGTGGCAGGCCCTGTCGGACCGGATCGAGCATCGCAATGGCCTGCAATTGGCGCCGCTGCCGGACGGACTCGGCCGCTGTGCTTTCGTCAACGACATCGCCCCTTCCGACATTGCCGCAGCCATCCACACGCTCACGCACCGGGGCACATGGGCAAAATGAGCCAATTCCCGAATGCCGACGCGCGGGAAATCGCCAAGTTCGACAGCGTCTCCTCGCTGTGGTGGGACGAGCATGGCAAGATGGGCATGCTGCACACCATCAACCCGCTGCGGCAGCAATTCATCCTCGACCAGATCGACACGCCGCACCCGGCGATCGTGGACATCGGCTGCGGCGGCGGCATTCTGGCGGAAGCGCTGGCCAAGGCGCGCGCGCGGGTCACAGGCATCGACCTGTCCGGGCACTCGCTGGCGGCAGCCCGCCGGCACGCCAGTGGGCAGGGCCTGTCGATCGACTACCGCCACCAGAGCGCCGAGCAGCTGGCGCAGGAAAAATGCGGCAGCTTCGACGCGGTAACCTGCATGGAAATGCTCGAGCACGTGCCCGATCCTGGTCAGGTGATCGCGGCGTGCGCACGGCTGCTCAAGCCCGGTGGACGGGCGATCTTCTCGACCATCAACCGCACGCCCAAGGCGTTCCTGTTCGCCATCGTCGGCGGCGAGTACCTGCTGCGCCTGCTGCCACGCGGCACGCACAGTTACCGCAAGCTGATCCGCCCGAGCGAATTGCGCGACTGGAGTCGCACGAGCGGTCTGGACTTCGTCAGTATCGCCAGCCTCATGTACAACCCGTTGACCCGACGCTTCCACGTCGCCGCCAATCATGAAGACGTCAACTACATGGCCAGTTTCATCAAGCGGGGGTAACCACTGATGCGCCGATTCCTCGCCCTGTCCCGTTCCGCGCACGGCGCCCTCGACGTCGCGCTGCCCGGCTTCGCGGCCCTGCTCTGGCTGGGTGGCTTGCCCGCCTGGCCGGTACTGGCGCTGGCGCTGGCCACCGCGGCCGCGGGCTATACCGCGATCTATGCCTTGAATGATCTGGTAGGGGTCAACGTCGATCAGCAGAAGCTGGCCGCTGCCGGCCTCAACCAGGGCTATTCGGTAGAAGCCAGCGACCTGCGCTACCCGCTGGCGCAGAGGCTGCTCAGCGTGCGCAGCGGGCTGGCCTGGTTCACCTTCTGGTACGCCTTGGCCCTGGCCGGCGCCTACCTGATCAATCCGCCGCTGGTGCTCATCGTGCTGGCCGCCGCCGTGTTGGAAGTGGTCTATTGCCTGCTGTTGAAAGTGACCTACTGGCGCACGCTGGTGAGCGGACTGGTGAAGTCCTGCGGTCCGGTCGCCGCGGTGTTCGTCGTGCAGCCGCAGCCATCCGTGCCGCTGCTGCTGTTGATGCTGGTGTGGATCATGCTGTGGGAAATCGGCGGGCAAAATATACCGGCCGACTGGAACGATATCGAAGAGGACCGCCGCGTCGGCGCCAGGACGATCCCGTTGGCGCTCGGCACCCGTGGTGCCGGTTGGCTGGTCATGCTTACGTTGACCCTCGCCGTCACTACCAGCCTGTTTTTGCCGCTGATGTCACCATCGGCACTCGGCCTGCCCTACCTGATCTTGAGCGCCCTGGTCGGCGTGGTGCTGTTGCTGTGGCCGGCGTACCGGCTGCATCGTTCCGGCACGAGCCGCCAAGCGGCGCGGCTGTTCGATCACGCCAGCTATTACCCATTGGCGCAGTTGATACTGATCGCGTTGTTTGTGCTCCTCAGGCGATGAACGGCGACGGCGAGGCGTGCATCGAACCGGATGCGACCGATGCGAGCCGGTGGCACCCAGCGGGCATCCGGGCCTGGCCGCCTCTGGCAATACCTGGCGGAGCGGCTATGTTTCACCCGGCTCAGGAGACAATCCGATGGCAGACCCCGTGGCACCCGGCAGTTCGATCAGGCGGCTTGGCGAGCGCGTCGAAGCCCGGCTTGAGCGCAGGCTCGGACACGATCAGCAAACCGTCTGGCGCATGCTGACCGACCCGGAAAAGCTTGCCCTGTGGCTGGCGCCGGGAACGATCGAGCTCAAGCCCGGCGGCCGGGCACGGCTCGACTTCTCGGATTCCGGCCGCATCATCGACAGCGCCGTATCACGCTGCGAGCCGCCGCGGCTGCTCGAATATTCGTGGAGCCAGGGCAGCGAGGCCGTGCGCCCGCTCCACTGGGAGGTCACGCCAGCGCCGGAGGGCACGCGGCTGCGGCTCACCGTCACCCTGCCGGCCGATGACGATGCCGCCAAGGCGTGCGGCGGTTTCGACGCCCATCTCGAAATGCTGGCCGCTGCCCTTGAGGGCATCCCCATCGCCTTCCCGGTCTCGTACTACCTGGAACGCCGGCGCGCCTGGCAGAGCATGCTGGCGGCCTAGCCGTACGGTGTGCCGGATCGCGGCAATTACGACATCGACGTGGACATGCTGCTGCAGGGCTATCTGCGTTTGGCACGCGCGCGGGGGGCGGTGGTGGCGTTCCGCCGACGCTCCCAGCGTATCGAACGCAGCGGCGGGGTGCGGCGGGTGAAGACCAGCGCCGGCGCCGTGTTCCAGGCCGGCGTGCTGGTCAACGCCGCCGGCGCCTGGGGCGACGAGGTGGCGGGCTGGCCGCGGCTGTACGACGCCAGGCGCAGCTGGTATTGCAGGCCGGAAGCACGCACCCGGCTGATGATCTCGCCGGCCGATGCCACGCCGACCCATGTCCACGATGTGCAGCCCGAGGAGATCGATATCGCGATCACCATCGAACGGATAGCAGGTGCTGGACATCGCGGTGGCGCGGGTGGAGCGGGCCTGGGCGGGGCTGCGCAGCTTCACGCCCGATGGGGCGTTCGCGTTCGGGGAAGCGGCGGAGGGCGACGGATTTTTCTGGTTCGTTGGCCAGGGCGGTGACGGCATCCTGACCTCGGTGGCCGCCGGGCGGCTGCTGGCCGATCTGGTCGCCGGGCGGGCGCCGGGCCGGCTGCCGGGTGCCGCGCGCATCCTGCCGGCGATCGACCCGCGTCGCTTCGGGGCCGCGGGATAGGTTTCAGAGCGCGGCGATCGCGCCACTCACTGGTTCGGCAGCACGTAGTTCGCGGGTATCTCGGTGAAGCTGACGATACGGCCGCCGTTTTCGGCGCTGAAGGCGCGAGCCTGCGGTTCGGTGCCGAACGGTACCGCTTCGTCCTGCTGCATGCCGCCGAGCCGGCGGCTGCCGATCACGAACAGCGCCTTGCGGGCATCGACCCAGACTCCCGGCTCGGGATGGTCCCAGTTGCGGGCGCGGCCCATGTCGTTGACGTAGACCGCGCGAATGTCTTTCGGCTCCTCCGGCAGCAGCGTGTAGGCGAGCATGTCGCGCACCGAGGCGAACCAGACCGGCTCGGCCTGGCCTTTGAGGAACAGTTGCGCCTTGGGGCCGGGATGCTCGGTGAGCGCCATGCCGCAGAAGGCGGCGATGGAGTTGCTCGACAATTCGCGCGGCAGCGGCACCGGGCCATCGTCTTTTTCGAGGCAGCCGGCCAGCAGCAACATCGCCAGCAGCAGAGCAGCGATGCGGATCATATCTGCCTCCGCGCGAAGATGAAGCCGGCGATGGCGAGCGGAACGCAGACCCAGGCGGCGAGCACCGCGAACAGCACTGAGCGGTCCAGCCGGATCTGCCCGGCCAGGCCGGCCATGCCGGCGAGCAGGCTGGTGTTGGAGAAACCGGTCAGGTTCAGCAGGCGATAGATATCGGTCGGGTTGGCGAGCAGCAGAAGATTGACCGTTTCCGTGGTCAGCAGCCGGCCCTGGTCGGCCACCAGGATGCCGAGCAGCGCCATGTCGTAGAGCAGCACGAAGAGCAGCCACAGCCCGATTGCCAGCCCCGCGGCGGTGCGCGGGTCGCGAACGGCGGTGCTGACCAGGTAGCCCAGAGCGACGAACACCGCACCGAGCAGGACGCTGGTGGCAACCATGGTGGCGAAGGCGGCGACGGCGGCCCAGGCTGCCGGGTTGGCGTAGATCAGTACCAGGCCGGCGGCGCCATAGCCGCCCAGGGTGGCGACCGTGAGAATCGTGACATGCCCGGCGAACTTGCCGAGCAGGACCTGCCAGCGCGCCACCGGGTAGGACAGCAGCAGCAGCAGTGTGCCGCGATCCAGTTCACCGGCGATGGCGTCGTGGGCGATCAGCAGGGCGATCAGCGGCACCAGGAAGATCGTCAGGCTGGAGAGGCTGACGATGGTGACCGACAACGCGCCGACGCCCACCGTGCCGGTCGGCGCACTGCCGAGCAGCGCCAGGGTGAGGGCGAGTGCGGCCATCAGCAGGGTGGTGGCGATGACCCGGCGATTGCGCAGGCCGTCGCTGAACTCGCGCAGGGCGATGATGGCGACCTGTCTCATGGCGACGCTCCGTGGCGCAGGAACCCGGCGTAGATTTCGTCGAGCGACGGGGCGACCACGTCGATGTCGGCCAGCGGCAGCGGGGCGTCGAGCAGGCGGCGGACCAGGGCGAGCTTGTCGGCGTCGGCGCATCTGGTTTCCCAAACGCGGTCCTCGATCCGGGTCCAGATGAGGCCGTTACCGGTGATGGCGGGGGGCGGCGCTTCTCCCTCCTGCTGCTTCAGGGTGAGGCGGATGCGGGCGAAGACCGGGGCGAAACGGCGCAAGGTGGCCAGGGTGCCGTCGGCAACCTTGGCGCCGTGGTTGAGCACCACCACGCGGTCCACCTGGCGCTCCAGTTCGGCCAGTGCGTGGGATGCCAGCAGCACGCTGGCGCCATCGGCGGCCAACTCGTCGAGGATTTCGTAGAAGCTCTGACGCAGCGCCGGATCGAGGCCGGTGGTCGGCTCGTCGAGCAGCAGCACGCGCGGTCGGCCGATCAGCGCCTGGGCCAGGCCGAGGCGCTGGCGCATGCCCTTCGAGTAGGTGCCGACCCGGCGCCCGGCCGCCGCGGCGATTCCGACGCGCTCCAGCAATGCGGCGTTGCCGGCGACCGGCTGGCGTTTGAGGCGAGCATAGAAGGCGAGCAACTCGGCGCCGGTGATCGACGGTGAGAACGCCACGTTCTCCGGCAGGAAGCCGACCGCCCGCCGCGCGGCGCCGGAACTCCGCCCGGCCGGGTCGATGCCGAGCAGCTCGATGCGGCCCTCGGTCGGGCGAATCAGCCCGAGGATCAGCTTCATCAGCGTGCTTTTGCCGGCGCCGTTATGGCCGACCAGGGCCACCCGTTCGCCGGCGGCCATGGTGAAGTCGATGCCGCTTACCGCGCGCTGCCGGCCATAGGCCTTGGCGACGGCGGCGAGGCTGACGGTGGGGGCGGTCATGGCTGCCTGCCGGGTGGCGTCCCGGCAGCCGGGACGATGGGCGGATGCATCAGCGGCGCGCTGTCGACCACGCCGCCAGGGTGCAGGTTGGGGAATTCCGCCTGGGCCCAGCGAACCAGTTGCACGGCCGGGCTGTTGAGCAGCAGCTTCGCGGCCGGGTAGCGCCAGATCACCTGGTCGACCATGTCGTTGGGGCGATAGGCGGTGTCGGCGATGCCGTCGCCGTTCAGGTCGAAGGCGGGGTTGTCGCTCCAATAGTTGCCGCGCCCGCCGGACGACCATTCGATATGGCGGGTGCCGACGTATTTCACCTGATTCTGGTTGCCGATGAAGGCGTTCTCATGCATCAGGTTGCCCTCCGAGCCGGCGGTAAAGTGCACGCCGATGCCGCAGCCCTGGAACCAGTTGCGCTCGAAAGCATTCTTGTTGGCGTTGTAGATGAACACGCATTTGTTGCCGCCATGCAACACGGCGTTGCCGGCGATGCGCGAGTTGTTGGCGTAGTTGAACAGCAGGCCGTGATCCCGGTCATGGTCGGAGAGATTGTTGCTGACGATGAGGTTGCTGGAGAACATGATGACGTAGCCGGCGTGGTTGCCGATCGACACGTTGTCGCTCACCTCGCTGTCGTTGGTGTACATGTAGTGCACGGCGAACCGGACCCCGTGGATGCGGTTGCCCCGGAACACGTTGTTGCGGCTGATATTGGTGAAGATGCCGTCGCGACCGCCGGCGATATCGTTGCCGATGACCTGGGCGCCGGGAGCGTTCCAGACATAGACGCCGTTGCCGCTGTCGTTGCGGTTGGGTGCGGTCCAGCCTGTGATGCGGTTGGCACGGACCATCGCATCGCCGGCACCATGCACATAGACGCCGACCAGGCTGTCCTCGATGGTGTTGTTCTGCACGACGGCACCCTTGGCGCCGGCGGCGAGGAAAATCGCCGCATCCATATTGGCCAGGCTGCGGCCGGACCCGCGGACGGTGAGATTGCGCACCGTGGCGCCCGGTGCGGTGACTTCGATCACCCGCCCGTGATGGCCGCCATCGATGATTGCGCCCGGCTGGCCCGCGAGCGTCACCGCGCGGTCCAGCACGATCGGGCCGGGATGCACGCCCGGGCCGAGTTCTAGCACGTCGCCGGGCGCGGCGGCGGCGATTGCCGCCTGGAGATGATCGGGACCGACCGGCACCGGGACACTGGCTCCGAACGCGTTCGGAGCCAGCATCAACAAGGCTGCGGCGGCGAGCGGCAGCACCCGATCGAGGTGCCGCATCGCGGTCATGTCTTGCGCGGTTCGACGATCATGCGGCCGGCCATCTCCATGTGCAGCGCGTGGCAGAACCATTGGCAGTAATACCAGTGCACGCCCGGTCGGTCGGCGATAAAGGTGACCGAGGCGGTCTGCTGCGGTGAGATCTCCATCGCGACGCCATGTCGCGTCAAGGTGAAGCCGTGCGTCAGGTCCTCGATGTCGTCGAGATTGGTGACCACTACCGTCACCTCGTTGCCCTGCTGGACGGTGAACTTCTCCAGGCTGAACTGCGGTGCCATCGAGGTCATATAGACCCGCACCTTGTTGCCGTCGCGGATTATTTTGGAATCGGCTTCCAAGTTGATGCCGTCTGCCTTGGCCTGCTTCACGGCATCGGCGAAGAACGGGTCGGCACGGTCCCAGATCGAAATCGGGTTGATCTTCGAACGGTGGACGATGGTGGCGTCGTGCGGCTCGGCGAAACTCGGGCCATCATGCACCAGCACCATCTTGTCGCCGGAGATGTCGATGAGCTGATCGTTCTCAGGCTTCAAGGGACCGACATTGAGGAAACGATCCTTCGAAAACTTGTTGAGTGAGATCAGCCACTTTCCGTCAGCTTCCTTAGTCTGGCCCATGGATGTGTGGTTGTGGCCGGGCTGGTATTGCACATCGAGCTTCTGGATGATGGGATCGACTTTCTTTCCCTGAAATGCGCGCTTGGCGAGATCGATGTTCCACTTGCAGATCTGGCTGTCGATGAACAGCGTCGTGAAGGCGTTGCCTTTGCCATCATAAGCGGTGTGGAGAGGTCCAAGGCCAAGCTCGGGCTCGGCGACTACGACGCCGCGCGGCTTGATCTTGTCGTCGAACAGATCGTCAAACAACCGTACGTCGAACACGGTGCAGGTGGGCGACAGCTTGCCGTTGGCAGTGACGTGGATGCCGTCCGGTGCAGTATTGATGCCGTGCGGACTGTTGGGGACTGGCACGTAGCGCGTAAAGGGCGAACCCTTGCGCCCGTCGAGCACCGGCACGCCGCCCATCTCTTTATAATCGCCCTTCTTCACCGCTTCTTCGATGCGCTTGATGTTGAAGATGGTGACCCAGTCCTGCTCGTTGGCGGTCATTTCCGCGAGCGTGACGCCGCCCTCGGAGTTATAGCAGGTGGCAAAAGCATATTTGCCCTGATAGTCAGCATCGACGTTGTCGAGGTTGCCGTCGACGATGATCTGCCAGGCGACCTTCATGGTGTCGCCGTCAACCGCCGAAAAGAT
>DATJEA010000624.1:0-2928 GCA_035497095.1 Acetobacteraceae bacterium
CAGGTTGATCGCCGGGATGAAGATCAGCCGACCGGAGACGAGGCCGGGATCGAGGTCGCGGATCATCTCGCCGAGGGTGATCGGTCCCTCATACTCGTCGCCGTGCACGCCGCCGGTCAGCAGCACCGTCGGCCCGCTGCCGTTCTTGATCGAGATGATCGGGATTTCGACGATCCCCCAGCCGGCGGTATTGCGCGACAGCGGCGCCCGCAGATAGCCCGCCTGGCGGCCGTTCTTGTCGAAGTCGATCGGATTGACCACCCGCGACTGCACGATTTCCACTTGCGCCATGCCTGCCCCTCCCGCTGGTATAATGTATGATTGTATACCACCGTGCGGTCTGTCAACCGGTCAGGCGCCGCCGCGCCGGCGCGCCGCGATGATTGCGTCGAAATCGATGCGGTGGGCGAAAACGATGATGTGCTGGTGCAACTCCCGCGCCATCGCCTCCTGGTCGCCCGAGGCGAAGATGGCGATCAGGTCGTCATGCTCGCGCACGATCTCCGGCATCGGCTTGCCCAGCGTCGCCAGCCCGCCGATGATCGTCACCTGCCGCGCCAGCGACTCCCACAGCGAAGACAGCACCGGGTTGGCGCCGAATTCGCACAGACGGCGATGGAACGCGGCGTCGGCCAGCGCGAAGCCGTAGCGGTCGTCGCGCTGCGCCATCAACTCCATCTCGTCGCGTGCCTGGCGCAGCAGTGCGAGGCTGTCGGGGCCGTTGCGGCCGGCCTCCAGCGCGCGGCGGGCGGCGAGGATTTCCAGCGTCGCGCGCACCTCCAGCACCTGCGCCAGCCTGGCGTTGGTGACCTCCATCAGCCGGATGCCCTTGTACGGCTCGCTGGTCACCACGCCCTGGCTCTCCAGAATGCGCAGCGCTTCGCGAATCGGCACCCGACTCATGCCGAGGCCCTTGCACAACTCGGCCTCCACGATGCGGTCGCCAGGCAGGATCACCCCGCGCGCCGCGCCGGAGATGATCGCGGCGACGGCGCGGTCCACCATGGTCTGCGGCCGGCCAGCCTGCCAGCCTGCCTCGCGCCTCGCGCTCTGCGTCATGCGGCTGCTGGCCTCGCCTGTCATCGAATGTCCATTCTATTGCGCGACCGTTATTTCGGAGTGCGGATGCGGCCCAGCCGCGGGTCGATGGTGTCGCGCAGGCCGTCGCCGATCAGGTTCAGCCCCAGCACCGCACAGGCGATGGCGATGCCCGGATAGAGCGTAACCCACGGCGCTTCCTGCATATAGGTACGCCCGCCGGCGATGATGTTGCCGAGCGAGGGTGCCGGCGGCGGCGGCCCGACGCCGATGAAGCTGAGGATCGCCTCGGCCAGGATCGACACCGCGAACACGTAGGTCAGTTGGACGATCAGCGGCGACAGCGCATTGGCCAGAATATAGCGCAGCAGCACCCGCAAATGCCCGGCCCCCGCGGCCAGCGCAGCCTCGACATACAGCATCCGCGAGGTCACGATCACGCTGGCCCGCACGATCCGCGCGGTGCGCGGCACGAAGGTGACGGTCAGCGCGATGATCACGCTGGCCTCCGAAGGCCCCAGGGCGGCGGCCAGCGAGATCGCCAGCAGCACGCCGGGAAACGCCATCAGCCCGTCCATGCAGCGCATGATCACGCCGTCGGTCCAGCGCACATAGCCGGACAGCGCGCCGATCGCGGTGCCCAGCAGGCCCGAGGCAATGGCCGCCCCGACCCCGACCCCGAGCGACACCCTGGTGCCGAAGATGATCCGGCTCAGCACATCGCGGCCGAACTCGTCGGTGCCCAGCCAGTGCAGCGCGGACGGCCCGGCCAGGAAATTGGTGTAGTCATTCTTGTCCGGATTATATGGCGCGAGAAAATTGGCGCCGACCGCCAGCACCACGATGGCGCCGAACAGCACGAAGCCGAGCAGGAACGCGCGATGGCTGAACAGCCGCGCCCAGAACGCCCAGGCCCGCCGCCGCCGCGCCTGGCGCATCTGCCGGGCCAGTGCGCCGCGCTGCCCGCCGATGGCAAGCTCAGCGGTCATCGCGCACCCGCGGGTCCAGCCAGCCATAGATGATGTCAACGCCGATATTGACGAACACGAAAGTCGCCGCGGTGATCAGCAGCCCGCCCTGGATGATCGGGAAATCCCGCCGCTGGATCGCGCCGATGATCAGCCGCCCGACGCCGGGGAGCGAGAACACCTGCTCCACTACCACCGCGCCGCCCAGCAGTACCCCGGTCAGGATGCCGACCACGGTCACGATCGGGATCAGCGCGTTGAGCAGCGCATGGCGGAAGATCACCACCCAGGACTGCATCCCCTTGGCCCGCGCGGTGCGGATATAATCCTGCCCCAGCACGTCGAGCATCGAGGACCGGGTCATCCGCGCCACCACCCCCATCTGGGTGAACGCGAGCGTCAGCGCCGGCAAGGTCATCGAGCGCAGCCAGCCCAGCGGGCTTACGTCGAGGGCCACGAAGCCGCCGGTCGGCAGCCATTCAAGCTGCACCCCGAAGAACACGATCAGCACCAGCCCGAACCAGAAATCCGGTATCGACAGCCCGAGCAGCGCCACCGAGCTGGCCAGCTGGTCCACCCAGCTATTATGCCGCACCGCCGCCAGCACGCCGAGCAGCACCCCCATCACCACCGACAGCAGCAGCCCGAGCGCCACCAGCGACAAGGTCACCGGCAGTCGCTCCAGCACCGCCGCGGCCACCGAGCGGTTCAGCAGATAGGATTGCCCGAGATCGCCATGTGCCAGCCGACCATACCAGATCACCGCCCGCCCCAGCAGCGGCTGATCCAGCCCAAGCTGGTGGCGCAACTGGATGATCTGCGCCGGGGTCGCGTCCGGCCCGGCGATTTCCGCCGTCACATCGCCGGGCACGATCCAGATCAGCAGGAAGCTGACCACCGACACCACGAACAGCACCGGGAT
>DATJEA010000625.1:0-6053 GCA_035497095.1 Acetobacteraceae bacterium
TTGCGCGCCGACCACCGCCCGGCCGGCCCGTGACCGATCGCTCGCCACCGCCACCGGCAGGCGGCCGAACAGCGCGCCGACCCGCCCGGCCCGTGACAGCCGCGATGCCGGCCAGGAGACGAACCGGTCGCACACCATGGCAATGTCGGCGGCATACGGGCCGAGGTCAGCCGGCGCCGGCGAGGCCAGAATGATCTCGAACGCACCGCCGCGCATATGGCGCAGCGTATTGACGGTGCGAATTTTCCCGCCTTCGTTGGCCGGAAACAGAAAGCGCGGGCTGACGACCAGCAGCCGCCTGCGGCTCACCAGTGCAGGCCCTGGTAGGTAATGCCGGCGCAGGCCTGCAACTCGGGGATGCCGACCAGATCAACGACGACATGGTCGGACAACGCGGCGATCAGCGCCGGTCGGTCCTCGGCGCCGATATGCCCGATTACCGCGACGCGGCATTTCGCCAGCGCCTGCTGCGGCGTGTCGACCATCAGCTTTTGCAGATGCGGGATTTCGCGCTCGATATAGGCATGGTTGCTGCCGGTCAGCCGGGCAACCTGCACGAAGCGATCGAAGATGCTCAGCTCATAGCCGCGGCCGATCAGTCGTTCGGCCAGGGTGACGAACGGCGATTCGCGCAGATCGTCGGTGCCGGGCTTGAAGGCCAGGCCGAACAGCGCGATCTGCTGGCGGCCATATTGCGTGACGGCGGCGAAGCTGCGCTCAACCAGCGCGCTGTTGCTGGCCAACAGATGGCCGAGAAAGGGTGTCGTGACTCCGGCCTGGTCGGCAAGCGCCAGGAAGCTGCGCACATCCTTGGGCAGGCAGGATCCGCCGAAGGCGAAGCCGGGGCGCAGATAGGCAGTGGAGATATTCAACACCCGATCTTCGCAAAACAGCTTGAAGGCTTCCCTTGCGTCGACCCCGTAGGCGGCAAGCACACTTCCCGCCTCGTTGGCAAACGCCAGCTTCACGGCGTGATAGACATTGGAAAGATATTTCACGCTTTCCGCAATCCGATAGGGAACAACGTGAAACGCCGCCCCGATCTCGGCATACAACGCCCGCAATAGTGTCGCATCGTCACCGGGCGCGGCGCCGACCAGGGTGAACGGCGGCGCCCGGAAATCCTTCACCGAACTGCCCTCGCGCAGGAACTCCGGATTGCTGTAGTACTGGAACGCCTCGCCCATGCGCCCCGCGGTCTCCCGCTCCAGGATCGGGATCAACCGCTCCTCGGCGGTGCCGGGCGGCACGGTGGAACGCATCACCACCACGTGCGGCGCCGCCTTGCGCCGGATCGCCTGGCCGATCTCCACGCAAACCTGCTCCACCATATGCAGCGCCAGACTGCCGCTGGCGGTGCCCGGCGTGCCGACCGAGATGAAGGAAATGTCGCTCTCGGCGACGGCCTGGGCGGCATCGGCCATGGTGACCAGCCGGCCGGCGGCGACCACCTCGACAATGATCTGATCGATCTCCGCCTCGACGATCGGCGAACGGCCGGCCCGCAGCATCGCCAGCTTGTCAACAGCGGTGTCGACGCCGATGACATGATGGCCGAGTTGCGCCAGACAGGCGCTTGAGACGGTGCCGACATAGCCGACGCCAAAGACTGAAATGCGCATAGGGTCGTAGCCTCGACGGAACCAAAACAAGCGGCCTGATAGCAGCAATCGCCCCCCGCGCCAACCAACGCTCGCGCGAGCGAAGCAGCCGATTGCGGCCAGCCGGAAGCATCATCGGTCCGCCGTGGTGGCGGGCCCGGCTGGACAGAACCGGGCGGCAATGATTCTGTAAGTCCGAAATTGCGCAGGCATGTGCTCGGGCAACGCGCAGGAGGAGACCACCATGGCCGGACCGCTCGAAGGCGTGCGCATCATCGATCTCACCGGCACCGTGCTCGGCCCGATGGGCACCCAGGTGCTGGGCGATGCGGGGGCCGACGTGATCAAGGTGGAGCCGCCGGCCGGCGACCCGGTGCGCTATGTCGGCCCGCGCCGCTCGCACGACATGGGCGCCTATTTCGTCAACCTCAACCGCAACAAGCGCAGCGTGGTGCTCGATTTGCACCAGCCTGCGGCGCGCGCGGCGCTGCTGAAGCTGATCGATGGGGCGGATGTGTTCGTGCACAACATGCGCCTGGCCGCCGCCACCCGCGCCGGGCTCGACTATGCGGCACTTTCGGCCCGCAACCCTCGGCTGATCCACGCCTCCGCCACTGGCTACCGCATGCGCAGCAGCCTGCGCGACGAGCCGGCCTATGACGACATCATCCAGGGCCGCAGCGGCATCGCCAGCCTGAACGGCATCGCCACCGGCAGCGACGGGCCGCGTTACGTGCCGACGGTGATGGCCGACAAGATCACCGGCCATGTGCTGGCCGGCGCGATCGGCATGGCGCTGTATCACCGCGAGCGCAGCGGCCGCGGCCAGGCGCTGCATGTGCCGATGCTCGACACGGTGCTGGCCTTCCTGCTGCCCGAGCATCTGTGGGGCCATAGCATAAACGAGCCGGATCAAGGCATTGGCTACACCCGAATGCTCACCCCGCACCGCCGCCCCTACGCCACCGCGGACGGCTTCCTGTGCATCATCGCAGTGACCGACGAGCAGTGGCGCCGGCTGTTCCGGCTGTTCGGGCGGGAGGCGCTGATCGACGATCCACGGTTCTGCAGCATCACCGCACGCGCCGCCAATATCGATACGGTTTACGGCATTGTAACCGAGGAGATGGTGAAGCGCACCACGGCGCAATGGTATGTGCTGTTGAAAGACGCGGATTTGCCGCACGGCGCGGCGAATACGCTGGAGGATCTGCGCGACGATCCTTATCTGCGGGAGGTTGAATTCTTTCAGGCCATGAACCATCCCACCGAAGGCGCCATGACCACATTGGCGATCCCGGTCGATTACTTCGGAACGCCGGCCGAAATCCGTCGCCCACCGCCGCGCCTCGGCGAGCATAGCGGCGAGGTGCTGCGCGAAATCGGCCTCTCGGAGGCGGAAATAATCGCCGTTTCCGGGGCAAAAGCGGCATGATTTCGCGCAGAAACGCGCTGCTGGGCGCCGCAACTGCGCTCGCCGTCGCACCCATCGCGGATGCCAGAACCCGTACCCCGCTGGCCGCCGAACCGATCAGCCGGATGAGCACCGCCTGGTGGAAGCGCCGGCACGAGGCGAAGCTGGCGGCGATCAAGGGGCATCAGTTCGACCTGGTCTGGCTGGGCGATTCGATTACCGAGAACTGGGAGCATGCCGGCCCGCCGGCCTGGGAGGCGTTTCAGCCGGTCTGGCAAAAATATTACGGCGACCGCCGGGCGCTGAATCTCGGCTTCAAGGGCGACGCCACCAGCCATCTGCTGTGGCGGATGATGCATGGCGAACTGGAGGGGGTGGCGCCGAAGGTCGCGATCATCCTGATCGGCGCCAACAACATGGGCCGGGTGCACTGGCCGGTGGCGGATAATGTCGCCGGTATCGAGGCGGTGGTGGCCGAGGCGCGCAAGCGGATTCCCAACGCCGGGTTGCTGCTGCTCGGCATCCTGCCCAGCGACCGCAGCGATTGGGTGACGCAGAGCACGCTGGCGATCAACGCCGCGCTGGCCGCAAATTACGGCGATGGCCGGCGTGAGCGGGTGGCCTACATGGATGTCGGCCGGGTGCTGCGCGACCGCGGCAAGCTCGACCGCTCGCTGTTCCTCGACCCGCATCTGACGCCGCCGGAGCCGCCGCTGCACCCCAGCCCGGAAGGCATGCGGCGGATTGCCGAGGCGATCGAACCGACCCTGGCGCGGATGATGGGCGACGGCGTACATATGGGCTAGGCTGTCGGCAACGAGGGAGGGCGCCATGCCGACAGTCGCTGAAACTCTGGCCGAATACGCGGCACGCGAGCAAACCGCCAGGCTGTCCGACGAGGTGCGCCATCACGCCCGGCGGGTGCTGATCGACTGGTTCGCGGCCCTGCTGCCCGGGGCGCTGCTGCCGCCGGCGACGCTGCTGATGCGCGGCCTGGCGGATGAATTGGGGCATGGCCAGGCGATCGTTTATGGCAGCGGCCAGCGCGCCAGCCTGCGCGCTGCGGCGCTGATCAACGCCACCGCCAGCCATACCATCGAGTTCGACGACATCTTCCGCGACGCGGTGTATCACCCCGGCTGCCCGGTGATCGGCGCGGCACTGGCCGCAGCCCAGGCGAAGGGTGCCGATGGCGAGGCGCTGCTGCGGGCGATCGTGATCGGCTATGAGGTGTCCACCCGCATCGGCGTCGCGGTGCAGCCGTCGCATTACAAATTCTGGCACACCACCGGCACCGTCGGCACGTTCGGCGCGGCGGCCGCGGTGGCGGCGATCCTGAAGCTGGATGCCGGGCGGACGGCGCATGCGCTGGCCAATGCCGGCACCTTCGCCGCGGCCCTGCAACAGGCGTTCCGCTCCGACGCGATGGCCAAGCCGCTGCATGCCGGCCATGCCGCCGATGCCGGGGCGATGGCCGCACTCGGCGCCGCCGAAGGGGTGACCGGGGCGCTCGACGTGCTGGAGGGCCCGGCCGGGTTCGGCGCCGCGATGAGCGAGGCGGCCAACTGGGGGCGCGCCACCGAGGGGCTGGGGCGCCACTACAACATCACCCGCATGACGGTGAAGAACCACGGCTGCTGCGGCCATTGCTTCGCCGCGATCGACGGCGCGCTGGCGTTGCAGGCGGAGCACCGCATCGACCCGGCCAGCATCGAACACATCGCCATCGGCGGCTATCGCGCGACCTTGGAGGTGACCGGGCGCAAATCGGTGGCGACCCCGTTCGAGGGCCGGTTCAGCACCCCGTTCACCGTGGCGACAGCCCTGGTGCACGGCAATGTGCGGATCGCCGCCTTCACCCCCGAGCGGCTGGCCGATCCGGTGGTGCAGGCGCTGATGCAGCGCGTCGATGTAACGCTCGACGCGCAATGCGCCGCCGATTTCCCCGGCCGGCGCTCGGCGCGGGTGGCGATCACGCTGAAGGACGGCCGGGTGCTGCGCCACTACCAGGCCACCCGCAAGGGCGACCCGGACGCGCCGCTGTCCGACGCCGAGTTGACCGCCAAGTATTTCGAACTGACCACCCCGGCGATCGGGCACGAGGCGGCAGCCGGGCTGCTGGCGCGGCTGTGGGCGCTGGAGGGGCAGCGGGATGTGCGGTTCGCGGCAGAGGCGGAGATGCGGGCGGCGGAGTAGCGGGTTCAAGAACTGTGCTGGGGGCGGCTGTACTGCGAGCGCTCCTTGGTGCATAAGCCTTGAACTCCGCCATATAAAGCTGGCGAGCGCGTGTGAATTGCCTGGATTCGTAAGTCCGGTTTCTCGGCGAACCCGGCCCAGACTTTCAAGGAAGCGTGGATATGGCGGGACAGGTCGGAACACGGAGACTGTCACCCGGTGGCGATACCCCTTCCCGCGCGGTGCAGGACCGTTCAAGGGCCTTGGCGCAAACCGTTGCTGCCGCATCTGTTGATGTCGCGCGCACGGTCGCCCACCGTGTCGCCGTAGGGTGGTGGACGCGCCGGATCGAGATCGTCCGCCCAGGCTCCTCGCCGGTGCCTCCCGTGTCCTATGAGGGATCGCTCCTCGATCTCGGTCAGGAGGTCGCCATAAGCGCGGAAGCCTTGGGGGCCGATTTGGCCGGGCTACCGTTGCTCAAAGCCGTCACCGAAATCGGGCGGCTCTACTGCATGTTGCTGCCGGCAAAACACCGGGGGAAGCACGGCATTTTCTATACACCGCCGCCTCTTGTTGGCCGATTGCTCGATCGTGCCGAAGCCGCAGGCCATGATTGGAAGACGGGACGGGCGATAGACCCCTCATGTGGGGGAGGGGCATTTATGGTCGAGGCGGCGTGCCGGATCGTGCGGGCACTCGGCCACACCGAGCCTGCCATCGTGCTCGCCGCTGTTTCCGCGCGGCTGACGGGCTGGGACGTCGATCCTTTCGCCGCCTGGCTGTCCCATGTTTGCGTGGAGGCCGCGCTGCTGGCGCAGGTTTTAGCTTCCGGGAAACGTCTGGGGCCGATCACGGAAGCGCGC